>CBFDCH010000094.1:0-7485 GCA_965603235.1 uncultured bacterium
CTGAATTTTACCGGTTTGTTAAATCCGGTGTTGACCTGACGATTCCGGATAATCTTGAGGAAGCCATCAAGGTTTTGGTGAAACGATTCCCAGGGGAGGAAAAAGGCATCCTCAAGTTTTTTAAAATAATTTCCGCCCTGCGTAAAGAAGTTTTCAGGGTGCCCCGTCAAAAATGGCGCAGGTTGCTTTTAACGCCTTTATTACCTTTCATAGTTCCCCATTTGATGAAATATGAGAATGCGACATTGGGTCACTTACTGAATACCTTGTTCACAGATAAAGACCTAAAATTGATACTTGTGGCCAATCTGGGTTATTACCATAACAATCCCGATACCATGTCACTTATGTATTATTCTGTGGGACAGGCGAGTTTTTTTAAAGGGGGAGGTTATTTTATTAAGGGCGGATCACAAATGCTTTCTGATTATCTGGCCTCACTCATTGAAAAAGGCGGCGGCAAAATCATCTATAGGCATACGGTCAATGAAATAATCATCGAAGATGGAGTGGCAACCGGGGTGAAGTACAGCAAAAACTCCATGATCAGAGGTGAACGGCAAAGCGCATATGGGAATTGTATTGTGGCCAATGCAGCGCTGCCCAATGTGATTGGCGAGCTTCTCAAAGATAAAGAGGCAAAAAGCAAACTCTCTGATGCAGTGGGGAATCTGGAAATTGCTCCGTCCATACTATCGGTTTTTCTTGGCTTTAAGACCCCTCCCAAAGCTCTGGGCAACCGTTACTATTCCACCATATTTTATGATGGAGGACTGTCAAGTGTGAGGGAAGTTGCAGAATATCACCGTGCAGATTTATCAAAACGGATATTCATCTTTGCTGACTACAGCTTGCTCGATTCCGGCCTGGCGCCTGAGGGTAAAAGTGTTGGCGTGCTTTCCGCTATGGATTATATCTCTGATTGGGATACTCTGAGTAAAGAAGAATATGAGGAACGGAAAGAATTGGCAGCACAAACTCTGATCGGCCGGCTCGATAAACTCATACCTGGTATTAAAGACGAAATTGAGTATTATGAAGTGGGTACTCCGGCAACCATCAAGCGATACACACTCAGCCCAAACGGTACGGCCTATGGATATGCGCAAATTCCCAGTCAGGCAGGCAGAAAACGGGTGAAGATTAAATCTCCCATAGGCAATTTATTTTTCGCTTCCGCGTGGACCGAACCCGGCCATGGTTTCACCGGTGCCATTCTAAGCGGCTATTGGTGTGCCGAGGAAATTTTACGTCATCGCAGATGAGATACATTTCCTCGTTGATCGTAGTAATTACATTGCGTATATTGCTATCCTTCTACAATGTTATATAATAGATAAATTATTAAAGGGGAAATAACAACGTGACATTCATACCAGCTTTCAAAATAGGTGTTTGGAACGTCTGGATGTTCATGAGCGTTTTTTTATTTCAGATGCTGGCTATATGGTTTCTGGACAAACGCGCCTGGGAGAGGAGTCATGTCCCCGCAGAGGTAAAGAAGAACAAGCTTGAGAGATATACCGGTGGTGTTGCCAATGTCATATGGTTACTGGCCATGGGCTATTCTCTCTTTTTGCCCCTAAAAACGGGCACTTTCTGGTTTTATATGGGCCTTTGCGTTTTTATCATTGGACTGACAATATTGATTTCAGCTACGATTAACTTTATTACCGCTTCCCCTGATCAACCAATTACCAGAGGAGCATATCGTCTTTCACGACATCCAATGTATGTGGCCATCTTTTTCATTTGCCTGGGTTCTGGATTTGCTTCTGGATCAGGATTATTTGTTTTTCTCACCATATCAATGGCTCTATGTTTTAATCGGGAGGCCATGATAGAAGAAAGATATTGTTTGACCAGCTACGGCAATAAATACAAAGAATATATGAAAAAAACTCCCAGATGGATCGGCGTTCCCAAAAAGGATAAAAAAAAGAAGGATGAATAAAAAAAATGAGTTGATTGAATGGCTTCTCAGGGGAGATGTTTCCATACAATACCAGGTTTATCGCGACTTGCTGGACTTGGAACGAAAAACCCTCAGGGAAAGGATTCCCAGGGAGGGTTGGGGAGCTGGATTCCTTGCCCTGCGAAGAAAAGATGGCCATTGGGGAGGCGCTTTTTATCAACCCAAGTGGACCTCCACCCACTATACTCTGTTGGATCTAAGAAACCTGGACATTGCCCCGGATATTAAAGAGATTCGGCAAACCTTAACCATGATACTGAAAGAGGAAAAAGGGCCGGATGGCGGCATCAATCCATCCAGACACATTAAACAGAGTGATGTGTGTATCAATGGCATGGTGTTAAACTATGGCTGCTATTTTGGAGCAGATGAAAATGATTTGCATTCAATCGTTGACTTTATCCTTTCTCAACATATGGGCGATGGTGGATTTAATTGTTACTCAAACCGACAGGGAGCGACACACAGCTCTTTGCATACCACCATTTCGATTATTGAAGGAATTTTAGAATATGCCAGATCTGGATATGGATACAGGCTTCAAGAGCTGCAGTCAGCTGAACTGGCAGCACGTGAATTTATTTTGCAGCATAAATTGTTTCAATCACACCGCACGGGAAACATTATAGATGATAGGATGGTTAGGCTTTCCTATCCCTCGCGTTGGCAGTACGACATTTTGCGTGCTCTGGACTATTTCCAACATGCGGGGGTTAAGTATGACGAAAGAATGGAAGAAGCCTTGGCAATTCTATTGAAAAAGAGAAAAAAAGACAATACCTGGCCTCTGCAGGCCAAACATACAGGACAGGTCCATTTTGAAATGGAAAAGGCCGGCGAACCAAGCCGATGGAATACACTCAGGGCTTTACGGGTATGCAAACATTTTGGGATTAATGAAATGGTAATAGGATGAAGACTGTACATAAATTATATGAATTATCAAAAACTTTTTGATTTTTATGCCCTTTTTTTATACACTATATGTGACAAAATATTTAATAGTTGGTGGAATATAATAATGGTTGAAAAAAACCTTTGCAGGTTGTACCCAATAACTTAGAAATCTTATGAAACATACAAAAACTCAGACAGTTCACAAAAACATAATTGCCGGGTTCGCCTTGATTATTATCCTGTTCATTTTAGCAGGATTCGTCACATTTATAGAGATAAACATTTTGGGTAATCTGACAATGACCATATACAGCCACCCCCTGGAGGTTTCCAACGCATCACTCCGCGCAACCATGGACGTGATCAATATGCACCGAGTGTTGAAGGATATTGTGTCCGCGGATGAAGCAACCATTGAGAAATTTATTGTACAGGTTAAGAATGAGGAAGCGAAAGTTTTAAAAGATCTCGATATTATACGCAATAAGATTCTTGGTGAAGAGGGCCAGGATCTTGAGAAGGAAGCAAGGGAATTATTTATTAACTGCCAGGAGGTCTGTGACCAGGTAATCATTCTTGCCAAGGAAGGAGCCAGAGAAAAAGCCGCTCAAATTGCCAGGGAGAAAGGGGAAAATCATGTTTCTTTATTGGAGAAGAAGATGTTGGCCCTGACCTCCTATGCACGCAATAAGGCGGATACATTCTTTAACGAATCATCAAGAGTTCAAAGCAGAGTGACTTTATCTATTGTTTTTATAATTAGTGCCGGTGTGCTCCTTTCCCTGGTTATTGCTTATATCACTTTCAGACAGATTCTAAAATCGGTTAACAAGGTCAGGGAAGCCGATCTAAATCTATTAAAAGAACAGGAATTCACCCAAAAGGCTATTGATTCTCAATGGGATACTTTTTTTATTTTCGAGACCAGAACCGGTAAAGCAATACGTTGGAACAGGAGATTCCAGGAAATATCAGGTTACAGTGATGAAGAGATTTCGTCTCTGAAAGCACCGGATTCGTATTACAATGAAGAAGATTTGAAAAAAGCGGCTGCCATAGTTGAAGAGATATTGAAAGCCGGTACCGGGAAAATTGAGATGTCGCTGATTCGTAAGGACGGCAAAAAAATACCCACCGAATACATAGCTTCCACCATAGCTGATGAGGAAGGGAACATGGTATATTTAATTTCTGTCGGCCGCGATATTTCGGAACGCAAGATCGCTGAAGAACATCGGGAAAAGCTGATCAAAGATCTGCAGCAAGCTTTGGAAGAAATCAAAACATTAAAAGGTATCATACCGATATGTATGCATTGTAAAGAAATCCGCGACGATGAAGGCTATTGGAATCAACTAGAATCATACATAACCAAACATTCAGAAGCTAAATTCAGTCACTGTATATGTGATAAATGCCTAAAAAAAATCAAGCAGCAAAATCCCTAAGTACTCATAATTTTTTGAATCCATTTGTAAAATTTAAATATCATGGATTTGTAAAATCCACGCTTCCTGGTCTTCGTCTTCCACAATCTGATAAAGTTTACCGTTTTTTATGTAAAAGGGAAAATACTCCCTGGCATTAGACTGGGCCAGGGGCAGCATCAGCACTTTATCCAGAGTATGGTCGCTATTATAAATATAGAATTCGCTCTCACCCTTCAGGTTTTTAAAGGTCTGAACGTATAATTTGCCATCCGCCGCCTGTATCATTTGCAGGGCGGGAAAATAAGAGGGTATCTCAATACGGCTTTTAAATTGCTCCCAATTTCTTCTATACCTTACCGTCTTATAATAATCCCATATTTTCTCTTTTATTCGAGATGTGATTTTTATGTGAGAATAATTGACTTCAATCGGTGAATCCTTGCTGCTATCAAGGTTTATGATCTGAATAAGAAATTTTTCAGAATTAAATAGATAGATTTTATTATTTCCTACAGCCAAACCAAAGGTGGTTGAAAATTCATTGATTTTCCTCGATGAATTCATACCCATGCCCATTCCGGCGAAATCCACGGATTGTTTGTATAGCTCCCTGATTTTTTTTAATTCAGCATTGTAGAGATTGATGGACCTGGCCGGTTCTCCGCCCCTAAAACCACTAAAAGTTTGAGCGACGAAATAATCGCCAAGCGGTATGATTTGTGAACCAAAACCGCTGATTATTTTCTTTTCCTGTAAAAATTTTCCCTTATCAGAAAAAACCATCACCTTGTTTCTGCTGCTAATGGCAATTTTTCCAGGCAGGGGAGTGAGATTGATTAGATTGATATTAAAATGCCTTCCCACCGGAAATTCCCCGGGGCCTTCCCCTTTTTGGCCAAATTTGGCCTTTAGCCGGTAATCTTTTAATCCATAGACGAAAATGGTGGTGTCCTGGATTATAAAAAGATCTTTATCGCCAACAACGACTTTTGCCGGATTGAGTAAGTCAGGAAGGAGGACTTTCTTTTGACTGAAAACCGGTTGACTGAACAACATTAAAACCAACAATGAAAAAATTATTACCTCTTGTCGTCTCATTTTTCCTCTCTAAATTAAGTTCAATAGGATTTTAACAATAGTTGTATTAAAAGTAAATTTATTTCTGACTATTGATCAGGAAATGAAAATCCGCTGGTTGAATGGAAAAAATTTATGAAAATAATGAAACTTTTTGGGTTTTTTTGTAGTTATAAGTATATGGTAATAAAAACAGGGTGTTCAGGAGGAGCCGAATGAAAAAGTTTTGGTCATTTTTGTTGGTGTTGTTTTTAGTGGGCATGGTTACCATGGCAGAGGTAAAAAACAATGACAAACCCAAACTGGGAGAGTACCGCTTCCCATTGAAAAAGGTGTGGGAAATAGAAAAAGTAGGGGAGGATTATATTGGCACCATTCACTCAATGGTGGTTTCAAATGATGGAAAAATCTGTGTTTACGATTGGAAAATACTTAAGTATTTCATCCTGGATGTGAATGGTAAATTGCTCCACACTTTTGGCAAAAGGGGGGAAGGCCCCGGAGAAATTCGCCGTCTTGAGCAGGCCCCGGTAATAAATGCCGGTAACAAGATTGCAGTATTGGATAATGTACAGATCCATTTCTTTGACTGGAATGGAAAATTTGTAAAGACCGAGAGCATGGTTTCTGGTACGGCCCCCATCCTATTCTTGGATGAAGATACCTATATCACTGCTCCTCGAAGTTCCCTTGCCGTTCAGGAAGGGCTGGCCAAGGTGGAGAAGATCAATCTAAAAACCAAGGAAAGAAAAGTGATCACCACCTTTTCTATGTATAAGGGCGGAGTGCTTGCGAACAATCAAGGACAGGCAGCGGTTGTGTTCGGCGGCATCACTCCCCGGGCTGAAGTAACCATGTATGATGACAAGCTCCTGTATGCCATGAGTGATGTATACAAGATTAATATGACTGACAAAAATGGTAAAATGATCACCTCCTTTAGTCTGGACCGAGCCAGAGGCAAAATAAAACAAAAGGATATAGTTGATCGTCTGATGTTGAGAGCCAAGGGCAAAGCCCCCAAGGAGTTGCTGGAGCGGCTGGCCAAAACCCTGCCCACGGAAGAGACCTATTTTACCCGGATTCTGGTTCATAAAGGCCTGATATATTTGTTTAAATCCGGTTTTTATGCCACCAATATCAATCAAATTGATATTTTCTCATTCAATGGTGAATATTTATACAAGGGAGTATTGATGCTTGAAGATGGCTATAATATTCGTAATACTCAATTTACAGATAAATGTATCTATTTATCTCTCGAAAATGAAGAGGGTGACAATGTCCTGGCCAAATATACGGTCACTGTCCCCCCCCGGGTAAATAAAACCTGAAAGCGTTCTCGGAAAGGAAGAGTCCGGCTTTGTCATAAACCCGAATCTTTGTAAGTGAATATAAGTTGACAATCTCTTGCTCTTTTTCTAAGATTGGGTGAAGGGCAACCTTAATGAGTAATCAAAACAATAAGGCTTGAGGGTAATGATAAATCAAAAGAAGAAAAAATGGTTTTCCATCATTTTGATGCTTGCACTTTGGCAAATTCCCACACTTCTGATCAGTGAAACCAAAGTGGAAAAGGCTGAACGCATGGAGTGGTTTAAAGATGCCAAATTGGGAATTTTCATTCACTGGGGGATATACGCGGTCAGGGGTATTGATGAATCATGGTCTTTTTTTAACGGTTATATCTCTCATAACGATTATATGTCTCAACTCAAAGGATTTACGGCAAAACACTATAATCCCCGGAAATGGATCTCGCTCATCAAGGATTCGGGGGCCAGATATGCGGTTTTAACTGCAAAACATCACGATGGCGTGGCTTTGTGGAACAGCAAACAGGGAAACTTGAATGTGGTAAAAAAAACACCGGCTGCCCGCGATCTCATTGCCCCTTTCTGCAAAGCCTTAAGAAAAGCCGGATTAAAAGTGGGCCTCTACTATTCATTGCTCGATTGGTCCAATCCCGACTATCCGATTTTTCTAAAGAACAGTAAAAGGTATGACCTGGACAAAGATAGGCAAAGATGGCAGCGCTTTTGTCTCTTCAACCTGGCCCAGATCCAAGAGTTATCAGATAATTTCAGGCCCGATCTCTTCTGGTTC
>CBFDCH010000095.1:0-7471 GCA_965603235.1 uncultured bacterium
CAAAACCAATACCTCAATCCACGATTTTTCCCTCTCCTTTAATGAAAGGAGGATCCGTTTTATTAAAGTTTTGGCTAAAAATGTGGGTGTTTGCCCTGTCTGGCATGTTGGTAGAGGTGAAAAAGCCTGGATTTTTGTGGATGAAATTGTGATCGAATAATTTTTCCAGCTGAGCGTCCTGTGTAGTAGCTCTCATAAGAAAGTCCAACTCCTTTATCTTTTTGGTTTTCATGGTATAATTTGAAAATCTAGCTGATGCATTTATGAGCTATTGGAGGAACTGTATAATAACCTATATTTTGCCCAGATGGCGGCTCTTTTATCCATTATTATTGATATTATCTCTCTCCCTACCATTAGCGGGTCAATTCCAGCGACTCACCCTCAAAGATGGCTTATCCCAAAGTCAGGTTTTCTGTATCCACCAGGACAGACAGGGATTTTTATGGTTTGGAACCCTGGATGGATTAAATAAATACGATGGCGTTGGCTTTCAAATTTTCAGCAGGGAGATTAATAGTCAGCATACTCTTTCAGACAATAATATCTTGGCTTTATGTGAGGATGATGCGGGTATTCTTTGGATTGGTACTGAGGGAGGTGGTCTTAACTGGCTTGATCCGATAACAGGACAGTTCAGCAGCATGATTCATGACCCTGATTCCGAGGAAAGTTTAAGCAACAATTTTGTCAATACTATCCTTAAGGATGGTCGGGGTAAGCTTTGGATCGGTACCAATGGCGGAGGCTTAAACCTGTTGGATCCATTACAATATACCTGTAAGCGGTTTTTTTTCTCCACCAATTCCCGTTTCCCGGGGCGAGACAGGATTTATGCTGTTGTTGAAGTGGCTGAAGGTCGGTTATGGGTAGGTACTGCTGAAGGTTTAATTGATTTTAAACCTCAAAGTGGAACTGCTACTTGTTATACTGTTAATAATCGACAATTTCCACTCCTCTCTCACAATCAGGTCAATGCCTTATGCAAAGACCGAAATGGGGGGGTGTGGGTAGGGACTGCATCGGGATTGGATTACTGGCATCCTCGGACAAATACCATCAAACATTATGGCAGAGGGAGAAAAAATACTCCCGGGCTGAGCAATTCGGATATTCGATCGATTTTTGAGGATTCGAAGGGCACAATTTGGATTGGCACTACTGGTGGTGGCTTAAACCGGTTTGATCCAAAAAATGAGACATTTCATCATTACCTTAAGGATCCCTTGGAGACATCTAGTATTGGCGATAACAACGTAAATGTTGTCTTTGAGGACAACTCCGGTGTTTTGTGGATTGGCACAGATAATAATGGCCTGAACAAGCTGAGTTTAAAACAAAAGCCTTTTCATGGCCTCAAAAAGCATCCATTTGATAAGAATAGTTTGAGTAATAATGTGATTTGGAGTATTTTTGAGGACCGTCAGGGTATCCTATGGGTTGGGAGCGAATTTGGATTAACTCGAATCAATAGAAAAAAAAACAAATTTCATCGTTTTTATAATAAAGAAGATAATCCATTTGGCCTGAGTCATAACCGGGTTCGTTCCATTCTCGGCGATTCAAATGGGGTCTTGTGGGTCGGTACCGATGGTGGTGGAATAAGCCAACTGGCCCCTAGACAAGGGAGATTTGTCCATCTTAAGCATACTCCTCAAGACCCGGCCAGTCTTAGCAGCAATGCGATCCGTTTTATCTATGAGGATAAACATGGAGTGATATGGATTGGAACTCTAGAGGGTGGTTTGAACCGTTGGAACCCGGAGAAAAGGAATTTTACCTCCTATCAGAATGTCCCTGGGGATTCCAACAGTTTAAGTAATAATAATGTCTTTTCAATTCTTGAAGACTCCCATAACACCCTCTGGGTTGGAACATTGGGTGGATTAAATCAATTTGATTCCTCCTTGCAACGATTCACCAAATTTCGACATAACGCAAAGGATCCCTCTTCTATAAGTGATGACGGGGTGGGCGTTATTTATGAAGATACTCAGGGCAATTTGTGGGTTGGCACAGACAATGGCCTGAACCGTTTGGATAGGGAAAATAAGGGTTTTGTCCGCTATACCGATCAGGATGGCCTTGCCAATAATTTTATTTATGGGATCCTTGAGGATAATCAAGGAGACCTCTGGATAAGCACCAATCGGGGATTGGCCCGGTTTAATCATTCAGCCAAGACTTTTCGTAACTATGACATATACGATAATTTGCTGGGCAATGAATTTAATGCAGGAGCTTACTTTAAAAGTCCAAGCGGTGAGATGTTTTTTGGCGGAATCAATGGACTGAGCCATTTTTTTCCAGCCCAGATACAGGACAATGATTATATCCCTCCCATTGTGTTGACAGGTTTTAAAAAGTTTGGACATACAGTCAGATTTGACAAACCAATTTTTCAGGTCAATGAAATTACTCTCTCCCATACAGACACCTTTTTTTCATTTTCATTTGCCGCCCTTGATTTTAATGCTCCAGAAAAAAATAAATATGCCTATAAAATGGAGGGATTTGATCATCAATGGTATGATATTCAGGATCTTCCCAGGGCGAGTTATACCAATCTAGATCCAGGCAGCTACACATTTCGTGTCATTGGCTCTAATAATGATGGAATCTGGAATCGCCAGGGAATTGCCATACAAATAATCATACTGCCGCCATTATGGAAAAAACTTTGGTTTCGGATTTTAATTCTCCTGATTATTTTCAGCCTTTTATCCCTCTGGTATAAGGTTAGAATAAATCGAATCGAATCACAGAAACAGAGGTTGCAGCAGCAGGTGAAGGAAAGAACCCGACAACTACAGGATGCCAACATTGAATTGGAACATTTGGCCAGCGAAGATGGTCTGACCAATGTTGCCAATCGGCGAACTTTTGAAAAATATATCACCCGGGAATGGAAAAGAGCCAAGAGGGAAAAAACACCGATGTCCATTATAATGATGGATGTAGACCACTTTAAAGTGTTTAACGACAGTAAGGGTCATCAGGCGGGAGATAACTGCTTGATTCAGCTTGCCAATTTATTGATGGATTCGGTCTATCGCCCTGGAGATTTTATTGCGCGATACGGAGGAGATGAATTTTTGATAGTGCTGTTGAATACGGATTTGGCAGGAGCCACTTTTGTGGCAAAAAAAATTAAGGAGAAGCTCGAAAAAAAGAAGATACCTTTCGAAGATTTGGCATTTGGCGAATTTGTTACGGTAAGTATGGGCCTGGTGTCATTGGTTCCATCAATGGAACAGGGATACGACGAACTGATCCTTTTTGCAGATAAAGCTCTTTATCGAGCTAAAGAAGAAGGCCGGAACCGGATTTGTATCCATAAAAGCGGTCAGGTTTTACTATAAATGGCTATAGATTGAAGGGGTATTGACTGGGACTGCTTATTGGTCGGGGAGTGGGGCTTTGGATTTTACCTTTGTTCCTGATTCTTCATACCAGCCCACCAACCAGGGAAAAACTTCCCCATCGGAAATGGTAATGGTTTTTTTATCAAAATAGGTGTTATCATCAACGATTTCCGCATATAATTCAACCACAATCGGCTGGTCGTCCTCCAATTCCAGTTGCCAGGTCTCATATTCAGCCGGGTTTATTGTGACACTTGAATCGTCAACCGAGGCCAGTACTGGAAATTCGCCAATATTGTAAATAGTGACATAAGCAAGATAATCATTAAGTTTACAAGTTGATAGACCCAATGCGAGCAGCACCATTAGAACTATGAGCAGAAGCTTTTTTTTCATGGTCTCTCCTCCATTTAAAAAATATTATAACACCTTCAGCTCTTTTTTAAAAGTGTGGCTATCGATTCAATATGGGGTGTCTGGGGAAAGAGGTCTAGGAGTTCCAGGTGGTGCAAGTAGTAACCATGGGTGATAAACTGCTTTAAGTCACGGGTCAGGCTGGCCGGGGAGCATGAAATATAAATAATCCTGGGGATTTTTTTTTTGATTAAGCGGTCGCTTACTTTTCTATGCAAGCCTGATCTGGGGGGATCCACAATGACCAGGTCTGAGTCCATGGATTCGAATTTTTCAGCGGATATTTGTACGATCGAGGCATCAGGAAAGCTTTTTTGGGCCAATTGTGCAGAGAGGCGTTGGTTTTCCACCCCTGTAAATTTTTTGGCTATCCGGCTCAATAGGGGGATAAAAAAACCGACGCCACAATAGAGGTCCAAAGCGGTGTTGCACTCTGTTAATTGATTGGATATCAACTCAAGCATGAGTTCCCACTGAAAATAGTTACTCTGAAAAAAAGTGATGGGTGAAACCAGATATTGCCAATCGCCAATCTTCAATTTGAAAATGCTCTCCTCTTGATTGCCTGGCCAGGAAAAAGAGGTGTTCCTCCAGGTTTTCAAGCGGGATAGTGTTTCAGGAGTGGGAGGGTGGGATAGGTAGCAGTACAACAACTGGCTCTCAGGCTGCCAATTCAGATCTACTTGATGGAAGAAAGGGGGATTTTGTTGTTGATTCCATTGTTTCAGGAAATCATTTATGGATTGCGGGAATAGGAGGCAGTGATCGATGGCGATTAATTCAGTGGTTTTTTTCCTTATAAATCCAAGCTTGCCTGAGGTGGTGCCTTTTAATTTTGCTCTGAACCGATAGTTGAATGGCGGAGATGGATGTATTGGTAATTGATCGCTCCAGTCCGAGATTCCGCCGATTCTACTCAGGTTCTCCAGAAAAATACCCTTTTTTATTTCCAATTGTTGGGAATATTCGATATGTTGGAATGAACAACCACCGCAGATTCCATAATATTCACAGGGTGGAGAGATCCGGCCGGGTGCGGGGGTGATCACCTCTTTGGTTTCGCCCCACAAAATACCTTTGGACCTCTCCTTTATAGAGTATGACACCGTCTCCCCCGGCAATACCTGGTGGAGTAAGACCACTCCTTGCGGGCTCCTTGCCAGACCCCAGCCCCCATCGACAATTTTTTCAATTAAGCCGGTCAGCAATGTTTCCATATTATTCTTTTTCAATAATAAAAAACACGTTCATTTAAGTCAATCACATACGTTGGTATCCTTGTAGATTTTCTTGTAAACAACGGGCATGAGCAGCAAAGTGGTGAAAATAGAGAAAAATATACCACCAATTACCACGATAACCAGCGGTTTTTGGATTTCAGAACCAATTCCTATTGAGAAGAGCAGTGGGAAAAGCCCAATGATTGTGGTGAATTTTGTCATCAGAATGGGTCGCAAACGTTGAGAAACACTATTACGCACAGCCGCATCAAAGTCTTTTGATTCAGTGGTCATCCGTTTTAAAAAGGTGATGAGAATTAATGTGTTTTCAAGGGCAATTCCCAATAAGGCGATAAAACCAATGGTTGACGGTACCGAAAGATAAGCGCCTGCCAGAGCCAGTGAGATTACTCCCCCACTGAGGGAAACCGGCAAATTGATCAGGATAATAAAGATATCCTTCCAGCATTTGAGGAAATCGAACAACAGGATCATTATCAGGATCAGGGTGGCCAATAACACCAAATAGAGTCTGTTTTCCGCACGCTCTTTCAATTCGAATTGTCCGCCCCAATCAAAAAAGTAGCCCATGGGCAATTGTATTTGCTGGTATATTTCTTTTTGGGAATCTTTAACAATACTGCCGATATCTCTACCGCGGGCATTACCCTGGATGGTGATATATCGTTTGCCATTCTCGCGACTGATATTGGCATAGCCGCTCTCTTCCTGGATGCTGGCAACCGTTTCTAATGGGATCAACTGCCCCTTACCAGTCTGGATGAGGTAGTTTTTGAGGTCATTGATGTCCTTGCGAAAATGGGGCTGGTATCTGATAAAAATGTCATAGGCAACATCACCCTGATAGAGACGGGCAATTGTATGTCCACCAAATGCGGCTTCAATATCCTCTAAAACTTCTTCAGGTGTCAAACTGTACCGGGCCAGGTTCTCTCTGTTTAGTTTTACGGCAATCTCATGCTGGCCTGAAATGCGGGTAACCTGAATGTCTGCCATGCCTTTGATGTTATGTAGGATCGATTCTACCCTTTCGGCGATATTAATTAGTTTGGTATAGTCATCGCCATATACTTTTATGGCCAGGTCTGCCCGTACTCCTGTCAGCAGGTGATCCAGATTATGCTTGATAGGCTGGGTGAAATTCAGTAAGATTCCGGGCACATTTTTTTTGACCTCAGTTGAGATTTTTGCAATCAGATCCTCTTCCTGCTTGATTTTTCTCTGGCTTTTTTTCCTCAGAGTTATCACGGCATTCCCCATATTCACGGTATGGGAGTGGGATCCTGCTTCCCCCCGGCCGATCCTGCCAATTACATTTTCAACATCCTGGAATTGCAGAACAATGCCATTGATGATTTTCATGACTTTGATACTCTCATCGATGGCGGCATTTTGTGGCAGGATAAATTGCAATTGCAGTGTCTGTTCATTGAGGGTTGGGATGAATTCTGAGCCGGTGTTAAAAAGAAGAACAATGCTGACGAGAAATATGATTACAAATAGGATGATGGTTAGATTCTCCTTGCGATAGAAAAAATCAAATATTTTGAGATATATCTTTTTTAATGAATCAAAAATAAAAGCAGTGGAGACCGTCTTTTTGATTTTAAATGAATTCATTAAAGCCGGTGCTATAAATATCGCGTATATGATGGCCGATATAATAGCCGTCAAGAGTGCAATGCCAAAGGGTTTAAACATTTTACCCTCCACTCCCACCAGAGTGAGGATGGGCAGAAAAGAGAAAATGATCATGATCATTGCATAGGAAAGCGGTCTCAATACCTGGCGCACCGATTTAAGGATGATAGCCTTTTTATTGACCGATCCCTGGTTGTCTTCCAGATAACGGGAAATGTTTTCCACCACAACCACTGTGGCATCAACCAATAAACCAATTCCGATTGCCAATCCGCCAAAGGACATCAAGTCAGCGGTCATATTGGTGATTTTCATGATGATCAAGGTGCAGAAAACAGAAAAGGGGATGGAAAGGGCAGAGACCAGGGCTGAGGTTAGATTGTTGATAAACAGGAACAATATTATTGCCACCAGAATAATGCCAATGATTAATGCTTCGGAAACAGTGCGAAAAGCGGCTTTGATTATCAGGGCCTGATTATAAACCGCAACAATTTTAACATTGTCCGGCAAGCCACGGTTGATCTCGGCAATTTTGTTGTCCAATTCATTTATAAGTTCAGCTGTGTTAACACCGATTAATTTCATTACAATACCGGAGACCGCGGTTCCCTCATTGTTTAAAACCACTTCTCCCCGTTTGATTGCTGCGCCAACCCTTACTCTGGCAATGTTTTCCAGAAAGATTGGACTGGCAGCCGATTCTTTTATCATGACTTTTTTTAATCCCTGTAAATCCTCCAACAGACCAATTCCGCGGATGGTGTATTCTTCGTTGTTTTTAACAATGAAACCAGCGGTAGTGTTGAG
>CBFDCH010000096.1:0-7432 GCA_965603235.1 uncultured bacterium
CAAGAATTATTGCAGAAAATGGCGCAAAGGTCGTCGCAGTTTCAGATATGTGGGGTGCGATATATGATGCGAATGGCTTGGATATCCCAGAACTGTGTGAATACATAAAAAAAAATCAAAAGGTTAAAGGATTCCCAGGAACTAAATCCATTTCCAACAGTGAATTACTTGAGTTAAAGGTTGATGTTCTATCTCCATGTGCTTCAGGAGGTCAAATCACCAAAGAAAATGCTGAGAACATTAAAGCAAAAATCATTATTGAAGGTGCAAATGGACCGATAACCCCTGAAGCGGATAAAATATTATTCAAAAAAGCAATAATGGTTGTCCCTGACATACTGGCAAACGCTGGAGGTGTAACAGTTTCATACTTCGAATGGGTTCAAGGTATAGCCCAATACTTCTGGTCAGAAGAAGAAGTTAACCAAAAATTAGAAACAATTATGGTTAAATCTTTTAATGATGTATTAGCAAAATATAAAGAATATGGAGAAAAGTATGAAATGCGGATATCAGCATATATTTTAGCCCTTTCAAGAGTGGTTGAGGCAACCAAACTTCGAGGAATTTTTCCGTAATTAGATTCCGGTTATACACTTTTCTAATTTGATTGTAAGTTGTTAAATAACATTTGCGGACGGGAATATAAATCACTCAAAAAATATTAGTGGTGAAATTCCCATCGACATTCTCAATAACATTTATAAATATCATATACTGTGAGCTCAGATTTTTTATAACGAGCCCAGCAACAGTTAACATGATCCCAGTACCGTTTAAAGTGAGTCTGATTTGATCTTCTCCCCGAATCTTGGTCCAGATTGAATGTAAGTATTTTTTGATATTGGACCTCACCCCTTTTTTCTTAACCTTTTTGGGGCATTTGTATTCAAATTAGCTTTCCAAAAGGTGCCTGGGTGGCGGAATTGGAAAGCGCATGGGATTTGACGTCCCGTGCGCTTAATTGCCTTGTTAATCTTACAAATTATCTTACTTATTGATTGGCCAGAGCGTCTGCCAGCAGGTAGGATAAACGGGTGCCCATCTCCATCAATTCAGGACATATTTTGTCTACTGTATCCGTGGGTTGATGGTAAACCTCGGTCATACCGGCAATGAAAAATGCCCACGGCACCTTGTTCATGCCAAATGACATATGGTCACTGCCTCCCCCGCCTCGAATTGAGGGAGAGGATTCCCGTAACAGCAGGGACATACCCACATACTGGTTGTTTTCCATGATTATTTTGTTAAAGCCGGGATTTCCACCGGTAAAAGATAGACTGATGAACTTGGCCATATCCAGGTTTTTAAGTTCCTTCTTGGAGAGTTGCACTCCCATGAACCGTCCCATCATGGTGAGCCGTTTTTTGTCCCACTTGCGGCTGAGCATGTCCAGGTTTAGATATGCAACAGTCTTTTTCAGGGGAAAATAAGGATTTGCCACATAATACCTGGATCCCAGCAATCCCTTTTCTTCTCCAGTCCACAGTGCGAACAGGACGCTCCGCTTGGGTTTGTGATCATTCACTGAAAAAGCCTGCGCGATTTCCAGGACGGCTGCTGAACCGGAGCCGTTGTCATCCGCTCCATTAAATATGTAATCCCCTCTTTTGCCCAAATGATCAAGGTGAGCGCCTATGATCACCACTTCATTTTTTAGCTTGGCATCACTGCCTTCAATGTAGGCCAGCACGTTGGGGCTGTTGAGCAATTTGGTTTTAACTTTGCTTTTCACTGTAAAGGAGATTCCCTTCAGTTGAGCTGATCGGGGTTTCAGGTCCTTGTCTATCTGTGTTTTTATTGATTTAAGATCTTTGCCGGCCAGTTTGAGAATTTCCTGAGCCATCTGCCTTGATATCCGCAGGGTGGGCATCCGTCCAAACGGCATGCGCCCATCTGCTTGAACCAAGGTCATTCTCCGCCTTTGGCCAGGAATGATAGGCCGTTCATCGTTGATCCTGCGGCGGGATATTACCCGTTCCGCCACGTCCGCTTTGGCGGGATTGTTTTCCACCATTAGGATTGCAACAGCGCCCTGTTTACCTGCCTGCTGGCTCTTGGCATTTCCTCCCATTCTTCGCCTGAAACGCCGTCGGGGAAAATATTTAGCCTTTAACTTTCCCTTGGCAAACGGATTGTCAGGTTTGCCGCTACGGGGTGTTTCCGACAACATCAATACGATTTTTCCTTTAACATCAATGCCTTTGTAATCGTTGTATTTAAGTGATTTCTCATTGATGCCGTACCCAACAAAAACCACCGGCGCTGTAATTACCTGCGATTTACTGGCCATGTATTGGTAATCAACGTTTTCATCAAACAGGAGCGCTTTGTACTGCTGGCCGATACGGGATTCCACCTTGGCTGAGCTGGCCCTGCCCACAATTTCTTTTAATTCCACCTGCTGCAGATAACTCCGCTGCGGTTTTTTCCTGCCCTGGTTCGGGTTCAAAAAGGAGCGCATGGAGAACACAGGTGTGGGCATATCTCCAGCCGCTTTTAAACCCCATGTCGAAAAAAGGGTGGCAGCAAATTGGGCGGATATCGAATATTCCTTTGTCCCTGTGTCGCGTCCAGCCAATAAATCTGACGCAAGAAAATTCAGGTATGCGACTTCATCATTACTGGTAATGGAATCGAATCCTGTTTTTACCCTTTGTGGTACGGGTTGGGTCTTGTCAACCGAGACAAAATTGTTGAGGCTTTTTTTTGCCTCCTGCTTTTGTTTTCCGCCTGATTGAGCCGAAACCGGAACCATCAGGCAAATGGCTAACAAAACAGCACTTACTAATTTCATCATTTCCTCCGAGAATATTCCGCTGATTTTTCAGCAGAGTGATGTGGTTTTGAGACAAAGTGTAAACTTATATGTGCCTTTGTCATAGTCTGTAACAAACATCATAGACGAATCTTGCAGAATTTCGGTAAAATTAAGGTATTTAGTTGAATTTAAAAAAAATTTACATAAACTATTTAATATGGGGAGTTAATGGAGTAAACTTCCATTAACAATATTATCTCGGGAGAGATAGCCTACATAGAAGAGATGGAATATGGGTACTTCAACAAACAAATTTATTAAAGCACGACATTATCCTAAAATGTCGGCCACAGAAAACTCCTACCTTGAACAATTGTTCGAATCCGCCCTGGAAGCAATTGTCATGGCAGACAACAACCACCGGATTATTCGAGTGAATAGTGAATTCACCCGTATGTTCGGTTATACAGCAGAGGAAGCTATTGGGAAAACAGTGGATGAACTGGTGGCCCCCACACCAACCAATGGAGAAGCCGTCAAGGCCACTGATGAGGTCGGCCTTGGCAACCGTATTGCTTTTGAGGCCAGGCGAAAGTGTAAAGACAACACATTAATCGATGTTTCCATTCTGGCCTCACCGATTGTCATTGATAAAAAACAGGTCGGCGTTTACGGAATCTACCGGGATATAACCAAACAGAAAAAGGCTGAAGTAGCCCTGGCAAAAGCTCATGAAGAGTTGGAACAGCGGTGCCAGGAACTCGATAATGCCGTGGAAATGGCTGATGAACAACGGATGATAGCCGATGCGGCCAACCAGGCCAAGAGTATGTTCCTGGCCAGAATGAGTCACGAGATCCGCACACCCATGAACGGCGTAGTGGGCTTTACAGATATGTTGCTGGATACAGACCTAACTGACGAACAGATTGATTATGCCCGTTCTATATACAAGAGTGGTGAAGTGCTGCTCAATTTAATCAACGAAATTCTCGATTTTTCAAAAATCGAAGCGGGTCAATTGACCTTGCAGGAATCCGATTTTGACCTGGAAGTCACTGCCTTTGATGTCTGTCATCTGATAACACCACGCCTGGAAGGCAAACCGGTTGAGGTCTTATGCAGAATCGGCGACCGTGTGCCGGCTTTTGTGTACAGCGATCCTGGCCGTATCAGGCAGGTGCTGATCAACCTGATGGGTAATGCCAGTAAATTCACCCATTCTGGCGAAATCGAGATGTTTATCGATATTGTTGAAGAGACAAAGGATCAACTGAAACTTTTCGCTTCTATTCGTGATACTGGTATTGGTATTGCCCCGGACAAACATGAAATTATTTTCGAGCTATTTCAACAGGCAGACGGCGGCACCACACGAAAATACGGAGGCACTGGCCTGGGGCTGGCCATTTGCCGGCAGATCGGACGATTGTTTGGAGGCGATGTGTGGCTGGAGAGTGAACCTGGTAAAGGGAGTACGTTTTATTTTTCCGCCTGGCTCAACAAATCTAAAAAGAAGATAAAGAGGACTCCTGCCAGAGAGGCCCTTGCCGGCAAAAAAGTGCTAATCGTTGATGATAATGCCACCAATCTGAATATTCTGGCAAACACGGTTGGAATAGCAGACATGAGGTCAGTCAAGGTCAGTCAGGCAAACGAGGTCACGAGCGTCATTGAGGATGCCCTGTCCTATGGAGACCCTTTCGACATTTGTATTCTTGACATCCAGATGCCTGAAATCAGCGGGTATGACCTGGCCAGTATCATCCGCGAACATGAAGACGAACGTATCTCAAAGATGCCGCTTTTGGCCTTCTCCTCGTCAACAGCCAAGCGGACACGCAAATATCAGATTGTGGGATTTGACGGTTTTTTACCCAAGCCGATTCAAAGAACCAAATTGTTGACCATGATCCAGCGATTGTTAAGTCCTGATGTTGAGATCGATAAAAGGCGTAAGAAAAAAGAGGTGTTTACCCAATATTCTTTAACCGAAGAGGCCAAACAATCGACTTTAATACTGCTGGTGGAGGACAACAAATTAAATCAGAAACTGGCAATGGGCATGCTTAATAAGGCTGGATACCAACTGGAATTGGCCGAGGATGGCAAGGAAGCCCTGGATATGGTAACGGCCAACCCAACTAAATATGATCTCGTATTCATGGACATTAACATGCCCATTATGGACGGTCGTGAAGCCACTCGCCAGATTCGTAAAAAAGGGTTTAAGGATCTGCCAATCATTGCCATGACAGCCGATGTCCTGGATGAGGACAAAGAGCTCTGTTTTGAATCGGGAATGAATGATTTTATCCCTAAACCCATCAAACGGGAAGTGGTATTCCGCATGGTTAAAAAGTATGTATTGGATAAGGTTAAAAACTGAAGAAATCGAATTGTTCGTTAAAAAATACTTTTTAATATATTAAATCCAAAAGCAATTTTTAATAAATACAAAACCATTAATGCCACCAGTAGAAGTACAGCTATTTCAATGATGTAAAAGGCGATTTTAAATTCAAAAGCCAGGAATTTTTGCAGCCCCTTGAGGTCAGATTTTCGCTCCTTGTTTCGCTTGGATACTCCGACAAACACAACCGCAAACATGCGTTTGATAAACCAGAAGGTGAAGCGGACATCGATCATTTTTTTAGCAGGTTTTGGTATTATCTTTTTTATGAGTTTCCTGACTTCGGTTTTCTGGTTTGCGGTGAAGGTTTTTTCGATTTCTGGAGAAATCTGGCCGTAAAAGTACTCTACCTTTTGGTCAGCCTCTTTTTTACTCATTCAAGCGTCTAATACTGGTTATCTTTACCGGTTTTAACAAACGTTGGCCTGAAGCAGGCTGATTTTGAATCTTCTTCACCCGGTCCATACCGCTGATTATTTGGCCGAATACAGCAAATCCCTGACCATCGGGATTTCTTTTGCCGCCAAAATCCAACTCAGGCTGATCACCAATACAGATAAAAAAACTTGATGTGGCACTTCCCGGTTTTGAGCGGGCCATGGAAATGGCGCCATTTACATGTTTTATCCCGGTCTTATCCGTGGTTTCATGAGCAATCGGGGCAAATGCTTTTTTCCCGGCAACGATACCCGCCTGGATCACCTCAATTTTAACCGGGCTGGCTGGTTGATTGGCCATGGTAACGGTTCTAAAAAAAAATGTGCCGTCATAAAGCTTGCGGTCCACATATCTGAGAAAGTTCCTAGCAGTAATTGGAGCTTTTTTAAGAAAAATTTCAACCGTCATGTCACCCATCTCAGTTGAAATCAATACCTTAACCTGTCCATCCCTACTATCTAAAGCGGTAAAGGAGACACTCAAGAAAAGCAAAAATATCAAAAAACGTTTCATAAAAACACTCCTATCGCGGGTTTAATTTCAATGCTTCCCCAACTGTATGCGCCAGAACTGCAGGAGATCCTGCAGGGTTTGTTGGATTTTAAAGTTTGGCGTTAAAGCAAACTTATTTTTCAACAAGCTGTTATCCCCAGCCAAAATCGGTATGTCCACAGGCCGGAATTTTTTACTGTCAACCTCGACCTTTATCTCCGTTTCCGCCAACTTCAAGAGAAGATCAAGTATCTCCTTGATTCTATAGGATCTGCCGGAACACAGGTTGTAGATGTCACCTGGCTCACCAAACCGGGAAACCTGCAACAAGTAACGGGCGATATCACGAACATCAGAAAAGTCTCTAACTGCAGACAGGTTGCCTACCTTTAATACCGGATCTCTATTGCCCATCTCAATTTCAGCAATTTGCGAGGCAAAGTCTGAAGCAACGAATTTTTTGTCCTGTCCCGGGCCGGTAAAGTTAAAAGAGCGAACTTTAATTATCTCCATTTTTCTCGAGTTGATGTACAGGTTAGCCACCATTTCCATGGCCAATTTGGACAATGAGTAGGGATTTCTTATCGCTACAGGAGAGTTTTCCTTGATTTTACGGCTGTGGTTTGCTCCGTATACCTCAGCACTGCCCATAAGTATAAGACGGGCATGTGGTGCATGCTTGTCAATAGCTTCCATCAAGTTTGTACTGCCTATAATGTTAACCTCATAGGTCAGCGCCTGGTTCCGCCATGAAAAGCCCACATTGGATATGGCCGCCAGATGAAAGATAAGCTCGGGTTTGAGCTCTTTGACCAGATTGAAAAGAGTTTGCTGCTCTCTGATATCGGTATGATATACCCTGGCAACATTACTCAAATTGGAATCAGCTATATCAGTAATGCCAAATATCTCATTATTCTTATCACTCTGTAATTCTTTTACAAGATATGAAGCCAGGAACCCGGAACACCCCGTGATTAGAATCCGGCTCATTGTCCGCCTCCCTGAGGTTGCAGGAAGTCTTTAACCCTGCCAAGGTTTCCGAAATTAAATCCAATACTGAACTCGGGTACAATCTGTCCGTCAAGGTGGCTGTAGCGGAGCTGGTAGTCAACATAAATGCTGAAACACTTTAGATCAAGGGTTGCCAAAGTGGATAAGTAGCGAAAATTTTTATTTTCCAGGTCATAATCCACCACCGAGTTGATTTTAATAGGAAAAGATGGAATGTTTAAGTTTACACTGGAGGAAAAGATGGGCATGGCGAAAGGATTTCTGGCTAAGTCATGCTGCCTCTTGGTCCTGCGATATGCGATTGATCCGTT
>CBFDCH010000097.1:0-7395 GCA_965603235.1 uncultured bacterium
ACCTACAGCAGTTGGCGTCTCGCGTTCGCTCGAGTGGTCGATGCATCCGCCGAGTCGAAGAAACGAAGTCGTTGAGGTTCCTAATCGCAGGATCCCGACCTTTGATGTCTGGCAACTCGGAGACAGGGAGCGAACCTTGTTATGGCTGGCCTATGTGGAGGAGTATTCACACAAAGAGATCTCCAGAATCGTGAATTTAAAGGAAAAAAGCATTAAGGTGCAGCTTTTCCGCATCCGCACAAAATTTGCCGGCATCTTGCGGCAAAAAGGGTATACCGGGGAGGAATTGGCATGAAACAAGAGAGCTGTTCTCGGGAAAAGGAAATATTATCTGCTCATAAAGCAGGCAATGTAACGGCTGAAATGAAAGAGCATCAAACCACATGTTCTATCTGCGCGGACTCCTTGCTGGTGTCTCAGTGGATGGGGTCTTTCAAAGAAGCGGTTCATCAACCGGATAGCATGGAAATGGATTTGCCGGAAATTGAAGAGATATGGCAACGGGCTCGTTCTGCCAGTATTGAAATAAAACAAAGAGAAAAACGCGCCCTGCTCCCCCTCCTCATTCCCCGGATGCTCTCCTACCTGGCGGCTCTCCTGGGAGTTTTCTTCCTGGTCAGCGCAGATCTATCCGCTGTTAAGAGGTTTATTGGTACAACTCTGGGGGGAGAGCAAATTATTGAGTTTTTTGTTTCGTTTTTCCCGCGATTTATAAATTCTTCTGTTTTTGTGGCGATACCTTTTTTTATCGTCTTCTTCTCCATGGCCGGATACTTTTTTTATTCCCTCTTCAATCCTGAGAAGAGTTAGCCCTGGAAACACATAGTTAAAAAAAATATAGGGGCGGTCCAAGGACCGCCCCTGTAAGTATTGTTACAATTTATTCTTTTACCGCGCTCTTTTTAATTTTTTTCTCATACCATTTGGAACGGTCCGGATCTTTGGGATTGGTCATTTTTTTGCCCGGTTTCTTCTTTAGTTGTTCCAGAAGGTATTTGACTGCTACTTCAATCGAGGGGTCTTTGCCCGTGGCCACAACTTCCGGCCGGTCATACACCTCAAATCCTTCGTCCGGGTACACGCCGACACCTTCAACAATGAATTCTCCGTCCGTGCCGACAATTCCGGACATGGGTACAGCAAAGGATGGGCCGTCCACCAGGCCGGGGCTCCAGCCGTAACCAACCAGGCCGCCCCAGGTGCGAGTACCGATCAATTTGCCCAGGTTGCGCTTGCGAAACCAGAAAGGAAAGTTGTCTCCACCCGATGAAGAATAGTGGTTGATCAGCATTACCATGGGTCCATTCAGAGCATAAGTGGGTTCCTGGCGCAGTTTCAGATCCCGCCGGTGCCAGTAACTGATGGGCCGCTGGGCCAGTTTTTCAATCATTTTTCCGGGAGTCCAGCCGCCGCCATTGTAGCGGTCATCGATGATAAAGGCTTCTTTATCGTTGTATGCGTATATACCTTTGAACAATTCCCGATTGCCTGCAACGGCTGTATTGGGTACGTGGATATAGGCGATTCGGCCATTGGACAAGCGGTCCACCATTTGCCGCCGTTCCTGAACCCAGTTGAAGTACTGGAGGTTGGTCTCACTGCCGATCGGTTTGATCCAACTGGTTTTGGCCCCTTTGTCTGTGGCAGTCTGGTTGACAGTTATGGTGATTTTTTTGCCTGCTGTGTTCTCCAAAAACTGGTAGGGATTGTCCTTGGTGGTGATATCGTTACCGTTCAGTTTGATCAGATAATCCCCCTCTTTAACCTTTACGCCAGGTTCAGTAAGGGGTGAACGGGTGTTTTCGTTCCAGTTCTCGCCGGCAAAAATCTTAGCGATTTTGTATCTCTCAGCTCCTTTATCGGCCTTTAAAATAGCACCCAGCAAACCGGAACGGAGTCGTCTGACCCGTTTAAAGTCGCCCCAATTCACATAGGTGTGACCCACATTGAGCTCGCCAACCAGCTCACCGAATATGTAATCCAGGTCAGCCCTGTGACTCAGGTAGGGGAGCAATCTGGCATATTTGGTCTTCATTTTTTGCCAATCCACGGCGTGCATGTTGCGGACGTAAAACCAGTCTCTGAAAATCCTCCAACCTTCTCTGTAGATCTGGTTCCACTCCTTTATTGGGTCGATTTTCATTACCAGGCCGCTGAGATTGAGCTTGCCGGTGCCTGGCTTCTGTTTCGGTTTAATGGGAATAATTCCCCACTGGTTGCGGGCCCTGTAAAGGAGGCTTTTATTATCCGCTGACAACTCACCGAAACGGATACCCGTAATCACGAGATTATCTTTCTTGGACTTTAAATTATAGAGGCGCAGCTCCCGGTTCTTAAAGTAAAGGATTTTTCCACCCAGGTCCGCTATGGAGCCGTACCTGCCGGTGGAGAGGGGGAAAACGGTGATACGGTTTTTGAGACCCTTGAAATCGATTTTAACTGAGACTTTTTCCTTCTTCTCTTTGCCTTTCTTACCCTTGTCCTTGCCTTTTTTAGCGGGCGGCGGGGGTGGTGGAGTGGCGCCTTTTTCCAGGTCATTTTCCTCTTTGAAGAGGTCGGGAACATCCTGAATTAGCGCCATGGCGTACATGCGGGTGGTCTGGGTGTAGACAAAATCAAATTCCATTGCTGAAAAACCATTGCGGAAATTCATGTTAAAGTCGCGGTCTGACAGGAAGAATATGTATTTTCCATCTTTGGAAAAGGTGGGGGAAAAATCTTCATAGGTACCGCTGCTCAGGTTGGTCGATTTTTCCTGAACCAGGGAGTAGATCCAAATGGCATTCAACCGGTTGCTGCCGGCCTTGTTGTAAACGATCCATTTGCTGTCCGGTGACCATTCAAAACTGCCAATATTACTATAGCCGCCCTTATCCACCAGGGTGATGGCCTTGGATTTTATGTCAAGGATTTGCAGTTTACGGTTGGCATCGGCAAAGAGGAGTTTCTGGCTATCGGGTGACCATACCGGTTTGAACTTCCATACCCCATGCTTCTTGGTCAATTGCTGGGCCGCTTTTTTTCCCCGCGGATCGGTGAGGTAAATTTCATAATCGCCGCTCTTGTCAGAGATATAGGCGATCCACTTGCCGTCAGGCGACCAGGCCGGATACATCTCCCGTACTCCTTGGCTCTGGCTGATGTTCAGGGTGACACCCTTTTTGGCGGGAACAGTAAAAATATCGCCGCGACAATCAAAGGCCACCCGTTTGCCCTTGGGCGAGATGGTGGCGCCAAAGCGCGACACATTGCGGGAGACATTTTTAAAATAGGGGAGGCGGTTGGGATTGTCAAAATGGATATTTACGGTTATTTTTTCACTCTTGCCGCTGTTCAGGTCGAGTGCGAAAAGATAGCCGCCCTTTTCAAAAACTACCCGGCCATTGTGGCCGGAAGGCCACATCACGTCATAGTCCTTAAATTTGGTGACCTGGCTGATGGTTTTGCTGTTCAAGTCATAGGCATAGTAGTTGAGAGTCAGGCCGCGGTCGCTGACAAAATAGACCTTATTGTTGTACCAGCAGGGGAATTGGTCGGTGCCGTTAAAGGTTGTGATCCGTTTGGATGTGTTATTTTTCATGTTATAGATCCATACGTCTGATGCCCTTCCCCCTTTGGTCCGTTTCCAATTGCGGAATTCACGGGCAATTGGGGTATACACCAGGTGGCTCTCGTCCGGGGAAAGGGTGCCGAATCCGCCTTCCGGAATCTGTAATGGTTCCTCAAATCCTCCTTTGATATTTACCAGGAAATACTTGCCGTTCCTGCGGCCGTAAGGAGTACGGTTAGCGCGGATCAATATCTTTTGACTGTCTGCGGTCCAGTCCAGGGGAAGATGGTCCCAGCCGCCACGAGGCGGCATAACGCCCACATCATTGTAAAAGGTGAGCTGCCGAGGTGTGCCGCCTTTAACCGGGATGATGTAGATCTGTCTGGCGCCAGAATATTCGCCTGAAAAGGCGATCCATTTTTTGTCCGGAGATATTTTGGGGAACAGTTCCAGCCCCTCGTGGGAGGTAAGCCTCACAGCATCACCGCCCTTGGCCGAGACCTTCCAGATGTCCCCGGCATACACAAATACCACCAGGTTGCCATTGATATCCGGCTGTCTCAAAATCCGGCTATCATTCACCGCCCATCCTATAGTGGTGATTAATGAAATAAAGAGTAGAATGGTAAAAATTCGTTTCACGTTGCCTCCTTAAAGTGTAAATTTCGATTTATACCAAGTGGTGTTGATTTGCCAAAGATTATAATAGTGAAATAGGGTATATTTAACAATAGTATTATTACGAAATTTTTTAAATTGGGTTTTCTCATATAGATTTTATTTTTATTATCTCCATAAAAGCGCACCCCTTCATTTTAAAAATTAGCTTGTTTAATTTTTATGCGGGAAATAAGGGCAGCGCCCAGTAGAATGATGACACCGCCTATTATTTGCAGGAAATTCAGTGTTTCTCCCAGAAACAACCGGCCCATGAAGGTTGTAAACAAAGGCACCAGCAGGGCGAACATGCTGGCCTGGGAGGCCCCCTCCCTCTGCAGTGCAATATAAAAGAAGATTATACTGCCGGAGAATGTAATGCCGTTGCTGAGCACCAGCAAAAGAACCTGGAAGCTGGAAATTGAGGCAAAACCTCCGGGAGAAAGGACCAAGGCCGCCAGGCCCAGAAAGAGCATACCGAACAGGGAGCGGCCAAAAGCGGTTTCCAGAACAGAGATTCTTCTCAGTACATGTTTGCCGTAAACCTGCATAAAACCGATCAAAAACACCAGGCCGAGGATAATGAGATCCCCTTTTTGCGGAATCAGTTGTTCTCCTTTGGTGGTTATCATGTAAATGCCACCGACCATGATCAGGCTGATCAGGGCGAATCGGGGCGGTACTTTTTCTTTTAAAAGTAAAAATGCAAAGGCTATCGCTGTGACTGAGGAAAGAGACATTATGAAGGAAGCATTGGTGGCAGTGGTGTGCGAGAGCCCCCAGAGTTTGATCAGAATCCCCATGCCTGAAAAAATTACTCCGAGAATAATAAAATGTCTAAGGTTTGCTTTGACGATTTTTAATGGGTTGCTTCTTTTTATCAAAATTATGCTGGAGATAATAATGAATCCACAACCAATACGAAGAAATGAGAATACCATGGGGTCAACCTTCAGGTTCAGGGTTGTTTTTTGCAGGATATGACCCAGAGCAACGAAAAGGGCATAAATGAACAGGGATATCACGCTGGTTACTCTCATGAAGTGATGTATTTTAGCACAAAAAGACAAATTAGTAAATTATATAGGCAGTTTAAATTAATTTTGCCGCTTGTTTTCCTTTTAGAAATTATTGGGAAGGGTGTTGAATTTAACTGCCCTGGTTGTTATTGGTGTATTTGGTAATCAGGATATTTCTCAGTTTTTTATACATCTCCACGGTTTGGCTCATGCATTTCCAGGTGTATTGGGTGAGGAATTTTTTGGCTTTACGGGGATTTTTTTTGTACAGAGCCAGCGCTTGTTTGTCAATCTCCTGCTGCTCACTAAAGAAGCGGCCCTC
Organism: uncultured bacterium; assembly: GCA_965603235.1. GTDB lineage: Bacteria > Acidobacteriota > Aminicenantia > UBA2199 > UBA2199 > CBFDCH01. The sequence continues at coordinate 5,549 of CBFDCH010000097.1, forward strand.
CAGGGGATCGCGCAATTTATGCAGGTCCTTGACCGCATCCTGCCACCTGAGGTAGAGCAGGTTGTCGACAAAATCGATGGCCCAGCGGGCTGAGTTGTCACTGAAAAACTTGGGATCATAGTTTTTGTACAGGGGATTTATCTCCTGTACGCCGGCATAGATGGGCACATAAGTGCTGGTATACTGGTTGTCCACGTAGAACCAGTAGACGCCGCCAATGGCCGGCGGCAGCCAGCCGCGCAATTGCACAGCCATGCCATAGCCCCCCCTTGATACATTGCGTCGCCAGGTGATATCCAGCAACTCCCGCATCGGTTTGGTGGGAAAGGGAGTAGTAAGCGGACTCTTTTTTAAATTGCCTTTTCCGTCCGGCACCAGCCAGTCGGTATCGGCTGTCATGTCATAAATGGTTCCCTGATAAACTGATCGCTGAAAGGTGATTACATCCTGGATGGAGACCTTTTTTTCCGGTTGGATGGAAAAAGGATATAAAGAAATGGATTCCAGGTATTGATGATAGCTGTCATATCCATTGAAGGGGTGTTTCAGTGTTTTATCCGGCCAGGGACCGGAGGGCGCCATGGTGGAAAAGAAGAGCCAGAAGCGGCTCATGGCCCACTCCCTGGGTATTGGCGAATAGGTCTCCTGCCAGTTGAAGGGTTTATTACTTTTGGGATTATACCATCCCTTTTCTATGGCCACTTGTTGGTAATTTTTGGACGCCTTAAATATTTCTGGTTTGCTTAAATCGATCTCCTTGATGATACTCCAGTTGGGGATTACTGCCACGTGATCATCGGGCACCCGTTGTGCAGCCCAAATTACACCCAGTTCTCCGCTCTCCGGTGTCCAGTTTTTGCCCACGCTGAATACCTCTAAAATCCAGGCTTCATTGGCATCAGCAATACAAAGGGCCTCTGATTCGGGACCACAGGAGGGCAAAAAACCGTATCTCTCCAATAGCGAGGTGATCAATGTTAAAGCCTCCCTGGCGGTTTTGCAGCGCTGCAGGGCAAAAACCATGGCCTGTTCAATGGTCATGATCTGTTTGCCGCTATCCACATCCACCCGCAGGTCCCGGTGCTGGCTCATGGTACTTTCAGCAATGGCCAGTTGATGCTCGTTGATGTGGGAGTAGCCGCTGTGAAAATAGGTGTAGGTTTGTTTTACCTGGGGAATATAACCGAGTATGCGGCCGTATTGATGCAGGGGTTTGTTGACATCCTGCAGTCCATAGTATACGGGAGCCCTGGCCCCTTTCGGGAATCGACATCCCTTTATTACATGTACCCTGCATTCCGGAGCGCAGCCGGTATGGGAGGTGATCACCGAACCATCCTTAGATGCCTTTTTGCCCACCACAATAATGGTGCAATTAAAAATTTGTTGCGGAAAGATCAGCAATACAAACAAAAATAAAACCCAAAAAGAATATTTCTTCATCGAACCTTTGGTCGCCATAGTATACTCCTTCAAAACCTTATGTTATCAATCTTTAAAAACAAAGTCCACCTCCCCAATTTAGCAAACGAGGTTCTTTGAAATAGGAAGCCCTTCTCTTCACGTCTGAATTTGTATTATCACTTCACAAGTTTATTGTTGTCCTGGATATTTATTGAATTATTGCCTTCTAATTAAATTTAGAGATTAGGTTAATAAAGAGGTAAGTGCAGTGAACCTACTTCTTTACAGAAGCAATGATATTTGGTCTTTTTACGAATGAATTTATCTTTTCACTTCGCAGTGATGTTGTCCCTGGGGGAGCACAAAATGGTTTGATTTAAAAATCCTTAACTCGCTCGCGTTTCCAAGGAACGTCTCGCTCGCTCAGACAGCCGGATTTTTTC
>CBFDCH010000098.1:0-7395 GCA_965603235.1 uncultured bacterium
TTGATCCGCAGCCGGATTGGCGCCCTGGAAAATCAATTCTCCTTCCGCATCCAGATCATACATGTGGATGCCCATGGGGGAGGCTTCTATGACGTTGCGAAAACGCTGTTCACTATCCTTCAGCGCATGTTGTACTTTTGTTCTCTCTTCCTCAAGTTCCTTATATGTGGCGAGTAGCTTTCTGGCTGTCTCCAGTTCCTGCAGGATCTTTTTTTTATCTTTATCCTTGAGATCCGAGGGCAATCGGTCCTCCCCTAAGGTAGTACGGGCAAGCTTTCCTTTCCATTAACCCTTACCTGTCAATATTTTAGCCCATGGTCAGCATAAATGCAATAGCTGAAAAATTGAAAAATCTGTTTGAATTAGAATCCAGTCCGGTAAAACATCCAGAATCGGTCTCCCAGCTCCCAATAGCGGTTTACCAGGGTCCGGCAAAAGTTATTTGAATATTGACTGAGAAATTCTTTTGCTTTCCGGGGATCCTGTTTAAACAATTCCACCGCCCTTTTCTCCAATTGCGGCAATTCGAATGAGGCCTTGTCCTGAAATTCTTGTAAGGTTTTTTCAATGATTGCTTGAGTTTTATCCCAGCGAATCATGGCCAGCTTACTGGCCCGACGAAAAGCCCATGCAGCAGACTCTCTTGAAAACTTTTTTTGAGAGCCAATATGTAGACCTGGATACAGGCGGTTGACTCCGGCATATATGGGAAATTTGGGTGTCATTGCTGGATTATCGAAGCCAATCCAGACAATTCCGCCAATAGGGTCGGGCAGCCAGCTTCTGGCCTGGATAATGGTATGATAGGCGCAGTATTCCACAGCAATGGGGCGGTGCCTTTTCACCACATCAGCTTTAAGGGTATTTAAAAGCTGTCTCATGTAGCGGGACATCCAGGGGTTGGCTACCGGACTGGTGATGATCTTTTTTTTCTTTTTCTCTCTGGTTCTCCTGCGGCTCATTTCCTCAACTTTTAGATTTTGTGTCATGTCATATTCACTGCCCGCGTAGGTAGTACGATAAAATGCCATCAAATCGTGCAAAGAGACTTTTTTTCCAGGTTTTACAGAAAAGGGGAGTTCTTTGGCATCATACTTCAGGTTCAAGGACGGAGCCAGGCGGCTCAACACCCAATATTCGCGGATGCTGAAGGGTTTGCCACTATAACTGCCTCCATAGGCCTGCCAGAACTTAAAGGGGCCCTGCTTCGGATCCCACCACTTCATTTTCTTTGCCAGTGTGAAGACATTATCTGAGGCCATATAATGGTCTGGATCTTTTAAATTAATTTTCCCGATGCGGCATATGTTGGCCGATATGCCCACGTGATCGTCCGGGATACGCACAGCTGCCCAGACGCCGCCCAATTTGTCTTTGCCCGGCCCCATGATCTCCATTTGCCAGACTTCTTTTGTGTCAATAATCGTTATACATTCTCCGGAATCACAATATCCATACTCTTTAATTAATCTTCCAATTAATTTAATAGCCTGCCGGGCGGTTTTGCAGCGCTCAAGTGCCAGCCGCTGGAGCTCTTCAATATAAAATATGCCCTGGGTGCTCTTTAATTCCCGGCGGCCGCCAAAGGTGGTTTCGCCCATTCCCAGCTGGTGTTCGTTCATCGCCGGGTAAGCTGTATTGATGAAGGCATACGTTTTTTCAACCTGGGGGACATCTCCCATTTCAACAATACCCCTTAAGTCACTGGAGAATCCATTATGCATCTTCCCTTTGTATATTTTTACCCTCTCCCCTTTTTTGTTAGTGGAAGCGGGAACAATATTCAGCCAGGTTCGGTAGCCGCCGTCACAGGTATGGGCTGTCATAACCGATCCGTCAGTACTGGCCAGGCGGCCAACCATAATGGAGGTACAACTGTCATTTTCCTTCTGGTTGTCGGCGATTACCGGGCTGGCCACCAGAAACAAAATAATAAAAATGAAAAAAAGGTTAATGGTTTCAAATTTGAATTTCATAGATAAAACTCCTTTTGAATGGATTCTTCTGAGTTCTTTTTGTTTATGCAATAAAAATAAAATTTTAAGGGTTTTTTACTTACAATGCAAGAGAAACATTCATGGAATCGGTTTGAATAAAAAATATTTTCCGTCAAACAGGGTTGAAATATAAGTCAATTTTGTATAAACTACAGTGTTTTTAAAAGGAGTCTAAAATGAGATTGATTTTATTGGGAGCCCCGGGTTCGGGCAAGGGCACAGTTGCCAAACTATTGATCGATAAATATAATGTTCCGCAAATATCTACGGGAGATATGCTGAGAAGTGCAGTAATTGCGGTTTCAGAAGTGGGCAAAAAGGCCCAGGAGTTTATGACTCGTGGAGATCTGGTACCGGATGAAGTTATCATGGAGATCATGAAAGAACGGTTGCAGCAGGATGATTGCAGCCAAGGTTTTATTCTGGATGGTTTTCCCCGTACCATTCCACAGGCTGAAGCCTTGACTGATTTATTGGCCGGATTGAACATCAAGCTGGATCTGGTGGTAAATTTAAATGTTCCCGAGGATGTGATTATTCAGAGGCTGACAAGCCGCCGAACCTGCTCCAATTCCGATTGCCAGGCGATATACAATGTCATATCCATGCCCACCAGGGTTGAGGGTATTTGTGACAAATGCGGCAGCCCGGTGATTCAGCGGGATGATGAAACCGAAGAAGCCATTCGCAACCGTTTAAAAACCTATGAAGAGAAAACCGCACCCCTCACCGGCTTTTACCGCGATTTGGGCTATTTTTTAGATGTTGAGGCCAAGAGCAGCCAGGTCGTTGTTGATGAGATAAGCGGACGAGTCGGTTAACTTAATTTTCTACTATTTTCTTCGAGTATTAAAAAAGGATTTTTTCTCAATTTGCTGCAGTTGTTTTTTCAACTCTTTTGGTTCGCTTACAGGCAAGTGACAGAAATTGTTCTCACAAATATATACTGTAGCCTTCCCCTCGATGGCAGTATGGTTGCGTGTAAAGGGCAAAAGATCAGCCAATAGTGGAGAAGGGGTGGCGGTGTTTTTCACGATTATCATGGTTTGAGGCAAATATATCGATCTTACGATATTGATCAAATCTTTTGTTTCCTTGGCTGCGGGATCGCCGGCAATGACGATTTCATAAAAGGGTGTCTGGTTGAGGATTGCCGCTGTCATGTAATGGGGAAAGGAAGCGGGGAATGGCTCTACTTTTTTTAAAAAGTAATTCAGTGAAGAATTGGCGGCTTTTTTATAACCTGAGTTTCCGGTAATACGGCCCAGTTTGATCAGATTGATAATCATGGCGGAGTTTGCCGATGGTGTGGCGCCATCGTAAATTTTCTTTTGTCTGCTAATCAGCGTTTCCCCGTGCCGTGAATTGAAATAAAAACCACCGGTGGTTTTGTCCATAAACTGGTCAAGGGTTGTATCCGTCAATTGCAGGGCCTGATCCAGATATTGGGGATCAAAAGAGGCTTGATAAAGTTCCAGCAAGCCTGAAATGTAAAATACATAATCATCCAGGAAACCTGGAATGCCACCCTCGCTCAGCCGGTAACGATGCATCAACGTTTTGCCCTGCCCGGTCATATGGGTCCATAAGAAGTGATTGGCTTTTGCTGCTGCTTTTAGAAATTGGGGTTTTTTCAATATCCAGCTGCCCCGGGCCAGTGCTGCAATCATCATACCGTTCCAATCGGTCAGGATCTTATCATCTTTGAAGGGCGGGATTCTCTTTAAACGCTCCTTATAGATTGTTTTCCTGGCCGAACCGAGCAGTTGATTCAGTTTGCTCGGAGCTATCTTCAGAGTACTGGCCAGGTCTTTGATGGATTTCTTGCGAAACAGTATGTTGCGGCCGGTGAATTGGCCGTTCCGTTCTTCCCGATAATTTCCCCCTGGTTGAACATTGAACACCTTGTTAAATAGGGCAGCCTGCTCCTTTGTCAGAATTTCATCAATCTCTCCTTGCCGCCAGAGATAAAATTTACCCTCCTCTCCTTCACTGTCCGCATCTTCGGCTGAGAAAAATGCTCCCTGTGCCGATTTAAGATCTCTTATCACATAGGAGAATACTTGCTCAGCCACAACAGCATAATCTTTGTTGCCCGTAGCCATGAAGGCATCCAGGAGTGTATTGGCAATCAAGGCCTGGTCATAGAGCATTTTTTCGAAGTGTGGCAGTTTCCAATCAGCATCCGTAGCATAGCGATGGAAGCCAAAGCCGAGATGGTCATAAATTCCCCCCATGGACATGTGGGTTAATGTTTTTTCTACCATTTCCAGGGCTGGTTGGTGTTTGGTTGCCTGCCAGTAGTGCAGCAGGAAGGTGAGGTTTTGTGGGGAGGGGAACTTTGGGGTTGTGCCGAATCCACCATGGCTTTTATCAAATCTTTCTTCAAAGCTGGCAAAGGCCTTATGGAATTGCGCTGATGACATATTACCGGCCCGCCCTTCGGTTGGGGGCTCCTGTATCACCTGGGTGATTTGATGGGCTGCTTTCAAAACTTTCTCTCGTTCATTATCCCAGAGTTTCTTGATCTGCCGGCTAAGCTCAATCAGGCCGATCCGGCCTGCTCCGGAATGCGGGGGCAAATAAGTGGCGGCAAAAAAGGGCTGCTGATCCGGTGTCATCATGATGGTCAGTGGCCAGCCTCCTGATCTGGTTAAGATCTGGCAGACCTCCATATATATATGGTCAATGTCGGGCCGTTCCTCCCGGTCCACTTTTATGCAGATAAAAATTTCATTCAGTACACGTGCCACTTCCTCATTTTCAAAAGATTCGTGAGCCATGACATGGCACCAGTGACAGGTGGAGTAGCCAATGGAGAGAAAAACGGGCTTATCCTCAGCTTTTGCCCTGGCAAAGGCCTCTTTACTCCAGGCATACCACTGCACCGGATTGGTAGCGTGCTGCAGCAAATATGGACTTTTCTCATTTCTTAGATGATTGAATTTTTTTTTCACTCCTCGGTTCTCCTTGTTATTCACCTGGCCCTGGCTCGCCATTGCCATAAAAAATAGAAACACCAGGAAGAGAGCCTTTACCGATAAAGTCCGACCCTCATCCTCTGGTATCATCATAAACTTACTCAAGGTGCTGTCTTGTTAATAATATGGTACTATTTTACCAAAAATTCAACCAATTAGGTTATATTAAATGTGTGTCAATCCTGGCGGTGAGAGAGAATTGGATGAATGGAAATGGCTTAGCTGGAGAAAATCTCATCCAGCCGGGGATAAATAGATTCGTTTGAAAAGTGTTCTCTAAAGTATGTTCTGCCCAGTTGGCTTAATTTCTGGTACAGCCTCTTTTCCTTTAACAGGACATTGATATGTTGGGTGAATTGTGATGGCGAATCTGCGATTAGGCAGCCATTGTTGGTTTTATATTCAAATCCGGCCAATCCCCGTGTGGTAGTGACCACGGGCAAACCATTGGCCAGGGCTTCCACAACCTTAATCTTAAGGCCGGTACCGGTGAGCAGTGGGCAAATGGCGATTTTTGCCTGAGTATAAATGGCGTCCAGGTCTTTGGCATGGGAAAGATGCTCAATATTTTTATGCCTGGGTATATGCCGGGAGATCTCTCCCACTATTAAAATCTTTATCTCTTCGGGGAGCAGGGGATGAATCTCCTCCAGAAACCAGCGGATACCTGTCACATTAGCCGGATTATTGGCGCCGACAAAGAGGAGATCATACCTCTGAACTGATGCATAGGTGAGGGGCGGTGGATCGATAAAGTGAGGGATATGATAATAATTGGGTTTGGTGGTAAAGGAGAAAAAAAACCATTTCTCCTGGGGTGCGATGCACATCACCTGGCTAAAGCGGTCAACCCGGTTTATCTCCTCAGTCACCAACCGCCCGACATTCACCTTTCCGTTCGTTGTTTCAAACAATTGCTGGGTCTGGAAATCGGAGATATCAAGGATACAATTGTGGTGTTGATGAATATTTGGATCGACCAGATTGGCCCATTGCACGTAGCTGATGAGGATGTGACTGTAATTATTGGTTTTAATGATCCGTTTGAACAACTGTTTCATTCCGAAAAAGGCATAATCGGGTAATCGGTGAAAAATAGTTTCCGGATAGCGTAACCGTCTAAACAGACGGCCTGGAATATTTAATTTTTTTACAATTGAATCATATGATTTGCCCCTGGTAAAATTGTACTGGAAGACCTGGTTAATGAATGAACCACTATCTGTCTCCTGGCCATCCCATGTGTCTACATAATTTCTTAGAGAGAGAATATCTATCTGGAATCCCCGATTGTGAAGGTATTGGATCAGGCTATGGTAGCGGCGATTAATCCCTGATGAAGGTTTGAGGGGATTGTGCGGATAAACAATAAGGATTTTTTTCATGTTATTATCTTAATGGATTCAAATTTTTCTGACAAGGGTTGTTCTCAATGGGATAGGTATTTGATTACTCTTCCCCTGTTTTATCGGCTTGATATTCTAATACCTCGATATTTTTATCCAATCCATATTTTCTAATTATTTTTCTTAAATGATCCACCAAACCCTTCCTGGGCAGAAACTGGTTGTCATTTTTTTCAATACCCATCCAGTGGTTGAGGATTTCTCGATGGCACAGAAACCATTTGCCCATGATCAACCTTCTGGCAAGGATTGATCTTTGTCCCTGCATCTGGTAGTGCAATTTCTCAAGTAGCAGAATAAAGTTTAGTTCACTTTTGTTAAATTTATTCAATCTGGAGGGGCGCTGGCGGCGGGCAAAATTAAAGGCATGGTTTGCCATTTTTAAAAATCCGCCCCTCCCTTTGGCATGATTGATAAAATCCACAGAAGTGGATTGGTTGGAATGAACTCGCCAAGAAGCTAAGTACTCCGGTAAATGGATTGTATTTGCCAGTAATGTTGCCCTCATCCCCCATTCAAAATCTGCAACTGCGCCATACTTATTAAGAAAATTGCCAACCTTGTTAAAAAGCTTTCTCCGAATAAGTAGCTGATTCAGGGAGGTATACACCGGATATCCAGAAAAGTAAAGGATACCGTCGTGGGGTGCGAAACGAATATGCTTTTGATTTAATAATTTGTCAAAATATTTAACCAAAAAAAAATTATCCCATTTGGGATTTTTTGCATCATTCCCTTTCTCATCTATGATTTTAAGTTTACAGTGGGCAATATCACATTCTGGATGTTCATCCAACGCCCTTGTCATCCTCTCCAGACAGGTGGTTGCCATGGTGTCATCACTGGTAGCAAAGTAGACATACTCTCCGTTGGCCAGCTGAATGCATCTGTTAAAATTGGGATAAATACCTGCAACACGGGACTGATAGATATTAAACCGCTTATCTCCAGAAGAGTATTTTTCAATATATTCAATTGTACCGTCAGTAGAATGTCCGTCCAGAATGACAA
>CBFDCH010000099.1:0-7322 GCA_965603235.1 uncultured bacterium
AGGGAACCACTACCGTCAAAGCTTCTCTATAATCCCCGTGAACAGGAGATTATTCTGTTGATTTGCATAGGCAAAAGCAATCGGGATATTGAGGATGAACTCTTTATTTCCCTGCAGACGGTAAAGGACCATATATATAGCATTTATCAAAAAACCGGCGTAAAAAATCGGGTTCAATTAACCAATCTGTTTAGAAATTTCTAGGCCATTATAGGATTGGTGTAATTATAAGAATCCACTTTTCGCCTTTTTCAACCAGTTGGTAGAGCTTGCCATGACTAATGGTGTAGGGATAGGGCAAGGAGAAATTGTCATTTTCCTGCCGAAGGGGAAGAAAAATCCGCTTGAGTAACTTTCCTTTCAGGTCTAGGACATAACATTCGGTCTGCTGCTTGTTAATTTTATTAGTCATTGCATAAATTCTTTGGTCACTAATCAATAAATTCTGTAGGGCTGGAAAGAATTCAGGAAAGATCAATTTGATGTTAAACCTGGCAAACACACCTTTGTACTTTTGGCTTGTTTTTAAAAGCTGGGTGATTTGCTGTTTGTGAGATTCAGTGACCCTTATTTTGTCTACCGCTTGCCTAATAGTGTACCTTTTATTACCTTTTTTGTCGAACACTTGAATGGAAAAATCCCTTTCCCAGGCTACGAACAAATTGTCGTTACTGGTTAGAAACGTCAGCGAGGCCTCCAGAATTTTCAATCCTTCTGCCTGTTGAAAATGGTGTCTCACCCTAACTGCTTCTCTGGTTTTTTTGAACTGAGAATCATAAAGATTGATAGTTCTGTACATGATTCCTTTGTCCATAATCATACCTTGCCCGGCATAACCTGTGCCAATAGCCTTAAAGTCCCTGGCCTGGGCCGGCAGGCGTTTTTCCCTGATAAAGGATCCATCTTTTTTAAAGAAGGATAGTTTCCCCAGACTGTTGACCAGTAGGTGATGGGATTGAATATCAATACCCAGTTGCTCAACTCCAGCCATAACACTGATCATAAATTCCTGAGGCCCCTCACCGTGTGTTCCAATTTGCCGTTCCAGTCTAAAGCCTCTCAGATTGTAGATAAAAAGTGAGGTTTTTTGACCCACATACAAAGATTGGCCGTTTACAGCGAGGCTGTCGGGATTCATTAATTCCTTAAAAATTACCTGGGGTGGATTTTTGTTAGCTTTTGAATCAGCCTCTAAACTCACCATAACCAGTATAAAAATGATTAAAATAAAGAAAATTATTTTCATTGATATCCTCCTAAGCTTGTTTTACTCTTATGAAGGTATTGTAGATTAGGAAAAGCAGACTTTCATCCTACCAAAGTCGTTTTTTTCAGAATCCGACTTTAGTCGGGAACTCAAATATAATGGGTGAGGCTAGTTGTAGTTTTATGAAACAGATAAAAATGGCCTAGTCACAGAGGTAGGTGAAAGATATTAATGATTGGGGCAGAGGTGAAGGTTCAATAAATATTTGAACGTGGGATTATGGCCCAGAGAATAATATAGACCAGTATACCTGGAAAAGCGATACTGAAAATCGAAACCATTACGTAAATGAGACGTACCAGCGTTGGATCCACGTTAAAGTATTCGGCAATTCCACCACACACCCCACCAATCATCCGCTCCTTATTGGAGCGATACAAACGTTGACTTTTAGTCCGTTCCATAATTAATAAACGTTTTACCCCTTGTCCGGGTTCCCAGAAATTTTAGTAATGTGTAATTCCCAATCTTCAGTGTCGTCGTTTTCAAATATCTGGTAAAGGCGACCCTTATTAATCGTATAAGGATAGGGTTCAATGGGAGATTTATCCAGGAGCTTCAACCAGGCTTTCTGCTTCACGATGCCTTTATGATCCAGAATGTAAATCAGGCTTTTTTTGCCCTCTTTCTGATTGGTGAGTACATATATGTGGTTGTTGTCAACTGAATAGTAGCGGATCAATGGCAGGTGTTTGGGGTACTCCAAGGTTTTTTTTATGAAATCCCATTGATGGCGGAAACGGGGATCGGTCCTTAAAAATTCATTATAGTTATTAATTCGGGTGGAAGTCTCTTTGACCAGGGGATATTGAGATTTTATCCTCTTAACCTGTTGGCCTTGATGATCATAAATATTTATTGAACCGTCCTCATGATCGATGAAAATTTTATCCTTCTTTACGTAAAATACTGAGGGACGCCAGATTTCAGGATTGGTTTTTTTGCCCGGCTGAACGAAGAAGAGGTGGCGGTAAAGTTCCTTGATGGGTTCCAGTTTGGAGTTGTATAGTACAATAGTAACATAGCGGGTATTGTTCTGGTTGACAAAATCGTAGGCCACAAAATTGGCACCGATTGGGGTGAAATTGTTGCCATAGGGCCCCCGTCCCTTGTGGGTATTGATCTCTCTTAAATATTTGCCATCCCTGCTGAAATAGGAGAGCCTGCCAATACTGTTTACCAGGATATAATCGGATCGAACACTGATCTGGATGCCGATGCCGACTTCAACATTGTCCTGAATTTTAAATTCTCCAGGGCCCTCGCCCCGTTTACCAAATTGCATGAGATGACGGTAATCCAGTGTAGAAAAGATATGGACCTTGACATTTTCAGTAATAAAAATCTGGTTTTTATAAAGGGATAGGGTTTCGGGTTTGGCGATCTGGGGTAGGGGCACTACTTTTTGGCCCCAAATCATCGCGCTGCTTAAAACGAGTAAAAGGATTAAGATTTTTTTGGTCATAGTTAATTACTCCCTGGGAAAGTGTCATATTCTATCAACGAAATTTCTTTACATTGGTTCCATTTAATAAAAGAAAAAAGGGGACAGACACCTTGGTTATCAGATATTTCTAAAACAAAAAGGAGGATTTGGCGGCTGTCCTCTTTTCCCTTTAGGCCCCCCGTCCCTGTTTTTTGTGGAAGATTAAAAAAATACAATCATATAGATTTTATTAAACTTTTTAATAAAATTAGCGTAACAACAATATGATATTATTAAAAAATTTAATAAAATCAAAGAAGGCGGCATGAAGAAACTATTGACCAAAAATGAGGAATTATTTATGCTAACTATTTTTCGTTTGAACAAACCGGTCACTCTGGTAGAAATTCGAGAGCACCTGCTTGAGAATACGGGGAAGGACTGGGCCTTTGCCTCGTTGTACATGACTCTGGGTAAATTATACCGCGACGGTATGGTTGAAGTGGCTAATGGCGAGCCTATGCCCCACCGAGGAGGAAAAGCCCTTAACTATTACACTGTAAATGAAAATGGATTGGATGCTTTGAGAAGGGAAAAAGAGGTAAAAGACAGGATGTGGATGGGTTTTCCCCATCCTTTAAAGATTAAAAGGAGGTAAAAATGGCAATTAAATCTTCACCCCCCCGTCTGGCTTCCTGCCTGTTTAAGCGTATGTTTACAGCGGATGAGCGGAGCCAAATTTTAATCCCGCTGCATGAGACCTACAGAGATATTTGCCAACACGACGGAGATAAAGCAGCTGCCAGATGGTATTGGAAGCAATTATTTAAATCCACTCCCATTTTTATTAAAAATTCCATCACCAGAAGGGGCGCCATGACCAAAAACCTGCTAAAGATTACCCTAAGAAATCTGAAGAAACACCTGGGCTATTCTTTGATAAATATTATAGGACTGGCCATTAGTATGGCCTGTTTCATATTGATCTTTTTGTGGATTTCCGATGAACTAAGCTACGACTGTTTCCATAATAACATGGACAGAATTTACCGGGTGGGGAATTACGATATCGATGATAACGATGACATCTACTATGCTGTCACTTCCGGCCCCCTTGCAGCCGTCTTAAAAGAAAAATTCCCGGAAGTTGAAAAATCGGTACGGGTGGGGAATCACAATGGCTGGCTTGAATATAAAAGTAAAAAATTCCGAGAAAACGGAATCCTTTGTGTAGGGCCTGCTTTTTTGGATATTTTTACTTTTCCTCTGTTGCAAGGCGACTCCAAAACTGCCCTCCGGGAAATAAACTCCATTCTTTTAAGTGAGAGACTGGCCAAAAAATATTTTGAAAAAAAAGAGGCCCTCGGCCAGGTGCTCCGTTTGGAAACCAAACATGACATGCTGGTCACCGGGATATTCAAAAATATCCCCGGCAACTCCAACCTTAAATTTGACTTCCTTATCCCTTTTGTGAAATTAAAAGATTTAAACCAAAGTTACAAAAGGAGCCTGGACAATTTCGATTACAATGATTTTTTCACCTATATACTCTTAAAGGAAAATGTCAATTATGGCAGTATCAGTCAGAAAATAGAGATGGTACCCCAAAGTTTCAATGTAAACAGCAAGAACAGGCTGGCGCTGCAGCCTATAGCTGATATTCACCTCCGGTCCGATTACACCTACGACCGGCTTTCAGCCGATAAGGGGGATATTAAATATATCTATATTTTATCGGTAATCGCTGCTTTCATACTAATCATTGCCTTCATCAATTATATGAGCTTAACCACCGCCCGTTCAGGGGGACGGTTAAAGGAGGTGGGATTAAGAAAATTGGTTGGTGCCCAAAAATCCAATATCATTGGACAATTTATTGGCGAAACAATACTGTTGTCCCTCTTATCAATGATTTTGTCCTTTACTCTCGTGGCTACCTTTTTACCAATCTTTAATCAGGTCTCAGGAAAAGACATCTCTCTGAATATCTTGGGAAACGGGAGCATCATCCCACAAATTTTTGTAGTAGTGGTGCTGGCGGGAATCCTTTCTGGGTGTTATCCAGCTCTGATTATTTCTTCCTTCCATCCCTTAAATGCCCTCAAGGGAACAATTATGTCACCCACCACCCGGTCTACCTTTAGAAAAATCCTGGTGGTGGTTCAATTTTCCATGTCAGTAATATTAATTATTTCCTCCATTTTCGTCCATGGACAATTGAAATTTATGAAAAATAAAAAATTTAGTTTTGAGAAGAATCAGATCATCCATTTCAACGTGGATGATGATTTAATCAAAAAAGTGGTTTTGATGGAGAATGAAATGAAAAACATTCCGGGAGTCCTTGGGTTTACCGTCACAAACCTGCATTCGGAGCAATTGTCCCAGTCCTACCTGAAAAAATGGCAGGGCAAAACCGGCGATGGTATGGTCAGCAGTTTTTTCTTCTATGTAGACCATCAAACCCTGAAGGCCTTTAACCTAGAAATAGCCCAGGGCAGGTTCTTTTCCCGGGAATTCCCCAGCGATGCCAGGGAGGGGGTAGTGATCAACCAAGCTGCGGTCAGAGCGATGGATATGGAATCACCTGTCGGCAAAACCCTATATCGGGGAAGATCACCCAAAAAAATTATTGGGGTAGTAAAGGATTTTAATTTCAGGTCCTTTCGGTTTAAAATCGATCCTATGGTTTTTTACTTCACCTCAAGCCGCCCAAGGTACTTTGATGTCAAGGTGGGACCCCAAAACATCGCCACTACTATGGAACATTTGGAAAGGATCTGGAAAAAAAATGCGCCGGGTTACCCTTTTGAATACCGATTCATTGAAGACCGCTATAAGAGCTCGTATGATTCAGAAGTGAGAATGGGAACTTTGTTTAGCGGTTTTACCTTCCTGGCATTTTTGATTTCCAGCCTGGGATTATTTGGATTGGCATCTTACCTGGTACAGCAGAAAACCAAGGAGATCGGCATCCGCAAGGTTCTGGGAGCCGATGCCACAAAAATCGTTGCCATGCTTTCCGGTGAATATCTAATCCTGGTGGCCCTGGCCAACATCATCGCCTGGCCGGTGGCCTATTTATTTATCAGTAATTGGCTGAAAAATTTTGCCTATAAGCTACCGGTAGGGGTGTTGACATTTATCCTTTCAGGATTTCTGACGTTGGTACTAGCCTTAATCTCAGTAGGTTACCAATCTATAAAGGCCGCCCTCACAGATCCGGCCAAAACCTTAAAATTTGAATAGATCCATCGACAATTGGGGGGACGGTGCGTTTAAATGATAAAATTTTTGTTTTTTTAAAATAGCTTAGGTAATATTGTGGAGATTCTCCATGGAACATGAGAAAAAAGGGGACAGGCGCTGAAATAATTCTGTCCATTTTAAATCCATGATATTGTCCAGATTTTGTCAGATTAATCTATTTCCAACTCAAATCTGACACTTTTGGTGGGGAGTGTTGACGTCCAGTTATGGTATACTCTACATTGGCGGGCCGGGTTCTTTTATATCTGGTAAAGATGGGTTTACTTTTTCTTATATAAAACCGAAGCTCCTGGCCGGGGTAAGGAGATTTGCCGCAGTTGACCATCTCTCCAGGCATAAAATTTTAAAGAAGGATCATCCAGGGGACTGTCGAATTCAAATTTGATTTTAGTGGCGCCCCGGCTGTCAGCGTCAAGCACAGTAACCGTCATGCCTGTCAGCTCTACTTTGGTACCGGTTTTTAAGAAGGGTGATTCTATCCAACCGTCCAACAACTCCAGCTTTAAGGTATTTTCGCTGATTCTGTGGACACCGTGGCGGCCGTCCGCCCAGGACAGGACCCACCACGATTTTGGCATGGGTAATCGTTTTAGTTTTAGGTAATAGTATGAGTGGAGGCCGATGGAGAAATCCGGTGCATTAATAAGAACTATTTTCTCAGGCAATGGTCCGGCATCAGAAGTGATGGGCTGAAGTGTTTTACTCAGGCGGTCGGCAAACAGAGTTTTAGCAAATAGGGGGGCCGCCAATCTCTGCAGGGGTGCAAAAAAGAGGTGGATTACCACCAGTGTCCAGCAAATTGCGGCCATGGTTCTCCCTCTGTTCCTGGATGCCTTCCTGATAACATGCCGCCAGTAATGGAGGGTGATTGCAATTAACATAGAGCCACCGATCAGTGGAAGTCCCAGAAATCGAGTACCCGGGGAGGAGGCTGAAAAAATAATGAGTGACAGTATCGAAGCAGAGATCAGCCACTTCAGGGCTATTCTCTCTTTGTCTGATATGATTCCCATGATACGCTTCAAAACAAAAATGACGGCACAAATTGCCAACAGAGCTGCTAGAATCAGGTAGGGACGCACAGGTTTGATCATCCATAACTCTGTATGACCGCCCAGAAACATGGAACCTGCTGAAGTGATCAGGCGCAAGGGGAGGGCCAGCAAAAATTGCAGCGGATCGCTGAAGGGATTTAAATAGCCGCTGCCCCACTGAGCCCCGTAGCCCATTTTAAGGTAAAATCCAAGATAACGGATCAGCAAGACACCAAAAGGGAAAAGTTTTATGAATATCACCTTTGTCTTTTCCCTTAAGTATAGGAGTTCATACAATATCAGAAAGATCAGGGTGGCGATACCT
>CBFDCH010000100.1:0-7316 GCA_965603235.1 uncultured bacterium
GCACGGGATTTTTGGTTCATCTTTAATCAATTGAGCTTTTCCCTGCTTATCCCTGGTGTCTATCTTTATCAGCCCATGGTTACCGGTTGTGACGATAAAATCGTACACCTCATAGCGGAAGTTCTGACGAAACAATAGTTCTCCCAGGTAAACATATTCCTTGAAATCATAGCTGGCATTGTTGGTTATTTTCCCTGAATAGACGGGCACATTTCCGGAGCTGACTCGATTTATGCCGACCATCACCGGATTGAGAAAAAGGTCTGTCCCCTCAATGCTGCAGCGGTAATTGATGGCTTGACGCGATCCTGAGCCAACCGGCAGGTTGACAAAAATAATTCTCTTGGCCTCATCGATATGGGCTTTGGTGTTACCCACAGAAAAATATTCAATTGTATTGTCAAGCCCGGCACATTTTCCTTTCACCTGGGAAAAAATGGCAGGCAGAGGTATGGTCTTGCCTTTGTCTAATTCCGCTGCCAATTTCAATTCATAATCCTGGCAGTTAGTTAGTTCGTAAAAAGTTGAAAATTTATCAATTTTAAATAATTTTTCATTCCTTTCAGAGTCATTATGCAGAAAATAACATTTTCCCCCCTCATATTGTTGGTTTTTCTGAAATACAGACACCGCTTGCGTATTGGCGATCAATTGATTCTTGAGCATTAGCACGGAGGCTGAGTCCTTTGAGGCAACCCCAATACCGTTGTTATTGATTATGTTTTGATAGAGTAAAACTTTTGATTTTTTACCGATACTCAGCCCCTTATCCTGAAAATTGCTGAAGCGGTTGTTTTCAACCACTATCTCAGATCCCTCCAACGATAGACCATCGCCATTGGGATCACCATTCTGTTTACTAAAACGGTTTTTTCGCAAAACCCCTATGCAGAACTCCAGGGTCACCTGGTCGGAGTAATTATTGTAAAAGTGATTGTCCACCAGTGTGACAGAGCCGTTCACCACACTGAGACCGCTATTGGAATGGACATGATGAACTTTGGAAAACCTCATCTCCAGGTTCACATTATGAAACGCCAAACCTCTGTTATAGTTGACTCCGTTGACAACCCCTTTTCCGGCCCCTGAAAAATCGAGGTGACTGATGCGGCAGGTTTGATCATCAGTGCCATGGACAACAAAAACGCCAAAGGGAGAACTAGGATCAAGAGCTTGTATGGTAATTGGGTCTGCCACGCTTCCTAAAATGTTGACCGGGCCATGGCAAACAATGGATACTCCTGCTGCCAGCTTCAGCCGTGTTCCTGGTTTTATATCAAAGGAAAATCCTTTGGGGATTATAATATCCCTGGTTATTTTATAATCTCCCTCCTGGAGTACAAACCGCTTGCCGAACAGACTGAGATTCAGCTCCTTATTGGTATTCAGAAAGGAATCCGGAGCCATCAGAAGGTGGTCCAGATAATTTTCAGGCTCTCTTACCAGATTGGATTTCTTCTGACTTGCCTGAGCCGGAATCCTCGGCAGCCCGGCTGTTCTGGTCAATTGTTTGTATACATGATGCTGATAATAATGGGTAATTGTCTTTAATTTCAGGGTATGGATAAAATCATGACTTAAACGGCGGTGTTTGCCGGTCAGCTCCCGGAATTTAAGCAAAATGTCATCAAAATCCCCTGCCAGCGCTTGCCATAATCTCTCTATTTTTTGGCTGATATATTCGGATCCGTTTATTTGCCGGCTCAATAATTTAAAGTTTTTATTCGTTCTTCCCTTTTGCATATTGTAGATATTGGATTCATCCAGAATTGGATAAAATTTACCATTGCTTTTTTTACAAATAAAGCGGATATTGTCTTCAATGGAAAAACCGGTTTCAGCTCCCAATAGGCGCCGGAGCACTTCGATTCGCGCCAGGTAGTCCAGGTCGAAATATTTTTCCATAAGGTTGGGATCCTGTTTTTTTAACAAGCGGAAGAATTGTTTAAAATGATTTTTTATGGCCTTTTTTTTTGGCTCGTTCCACAAAAAACGGCTGGTCCAACCTCCCTTGCCATCTTTTTCCAGCATAAAGATATTGGCACCCCCAAGCCCGCTATACTCAACAAAATGTTTACTATAGGATTGTTTTAAATAATAATCACCCTGATCAATATAATTGACAAACACATTCACATGTTCTGTATCAGGTGTGTAGATTTTTAATCTCCCGGCCAGGTCATAAATAAGATCCTGTTCGTAAAAATCGATTCTTTTCACTTGAAACAGGTTATATTCATTCTCCGTGCCGCCAGCGTCGCCTGGTTTGTAGCGAATGGTAAATGATCTGCTCTTATTCTGCAGGTTCAACCGCTTGAAATAGTTTTCAAAATTAGAAAACTCAATATTGTAATTCTCTATACCGATCTTTAAATCAGCGTCCAGCCATTTTTTCTCATCATTGGCCTGAATATTTCCCATGGCGTAAAAATAATCCAACCCATTCAGGGGAAAATTAAAATTCAGTATTTTGGTCTGCCGGCCGCTTCTGGAGGCCGCGTTTGATTCCAAATTATCCAGATATCTCTGTTTGTATATGTGCTTGATGATCTGATCTTGATATAAAATCATAAAAACAATAAAAATTACAAAAATGGCGAGTAAGATCGTAAGTTTCCTTTTGAATCCCCTGCCAGCATTTGCCATATTTTAATCCATCCAGAAAAGATACCTTTTGTACTTGATTATATTTATACGATAAAAATAATAAAATGTCTCTAAAATCAGGCCGATCCTGTGAAAAAAAATGGTCTCCAGGTCGTAACCTTTTCACATTAAAACCGTACTAAATTTAGGGAAGAGAAATGAAACACGCGTTGTTTATTCCCATTTTTTTATTATCCTTGATGCTGCCGTTATTATCCGAAAGTGATATCCGGCTGCTGCGGATACAGGAACCTGCCAAAGGATTAAAACAGAGATACCACCTCTTTGTAAACATTCAGGATCTGCAATTGATCCTGAAGGATCCTACTCTTGATCTTAAGGAAGGTGAAACACAAATCAGACTCTACGGCACTGATGGCCGAAAGCTTGCCAAATTGGGAATTGTAAAAAAGGGCCGGATCAAGTGGCTCTTCAGACAATGGAAAAAAACGATGCTGTGTGTCAAGATGGATCCCATTCAGGCAAGAAAGCTGCTGGATGAAGCTCGTACAAAAAGAAAACGGACCGGGTACCAATTGGGGCTCACACAGGAGCAAAAAGATTCCGATCGCTTAAAAGTAGTAAAATGTTATGGCCTGGTATTTCACCCCCATGTGGATTTGTACGGCGTTCTTGTATATCCACTGCAGGCAGCGCCTGGCCAGGATATTGGCAGCAAAGTGTCCCTGACCATTTTTAATGAAGGATCAATAGCAGCCAATAATTTTTTTGTAGATTTAATCCTTGCCAAAAAAACAGAAATTCAAGTAACCCCTGGAATTCCCAGCAAGGATTTCCGTGATGGAATGTTGTTGGGAAATGGCCGCCTGGAAGTGAATACGCTGGCGCCCGGAGAATCGATTACCCTGCATTTTAAAAACCCCATGGTAATTCCCGGTAATACACCACCGGGCAAATACTCTCTGGCAGCCATCCTGGATCCGGACCACAAGATCGAAGAAACCCAGGAAAAGAACAACTGCATCAGCCGTTTAATCTTTATTACCAAGAATCCAAAAAAATCCCTCACCCAATCCAGCGACAAACCGATTGATCTGAGAACCAAAAAAAAGGGCAAAGGCAGCAACTAGAAAAGTCCTTTAAGTCAAATAAATCAGATGTTTTTTTAACAGAATTCAGAAAGTTTTCTCGCCTGTCCCCTTTTTTTTTATTTTGGTAATAAACGGGATTGGATTATAATATAACAATGAATGAAACTGATCAGAAGATTGCCAGGATGCTGCAAGATTTGGCATGGGAAGTCATACAGGCTGAAAATCGGATTCAAGGCCGGGTTCGTCAAACCTACCTGCAGAGATCTGCATTTCTCAGTGAGCAGACCGGTGCGGAAGTGTACCTCAAACTGGAATGCCTGCAGTATACCGGTTCCTTCAAGTTAAGAGGAGCCATGAACAAGCTCTTATCGCTGACACCCGAGGAAAGAAGGGCGGGCGCTGTTACCGCCTCCACCGGTAACCATGGCATGGCAGTGACCCATTGTTTGCAGGAACTGGATATGACGGGAACCATTTTTGTCCCGCAAACCGTATCCGAGGACAAAAAACAAGCCATGGCTAAAATGGGCCCTGAGGTTATTGTCAGTGGAACCGACAATTGCCAGGCCCAGGCAGCGGCCCGGGCCTACGCACAGGAACATGGCATGATCTTTGTGGCACCATACAACGATTTTCAGGTAGTGGCCGGCCAGGGGACCATTGGCGTTGAAGTCTCCCGTCAATTGGACCGGGCGGATGCGATATTTGTTTGTTTGGGCGGTGGCGGCCTCATATCGGGTGTTGCCGGGGTTATGAAAACGATTTGGCCTGATGTAGAAATGGTGGGCTGTTCACCAGCCAACTCCGCGGGTATGATCGAATCAATTAATGCGGGAAAAATCGTAGAAATCAAGATAAAGAGAACCCTGTCTGACGGTTCAGCCGGGGGATCAATAGTACCAGGATCAATCACCTTTGACTTCTGCCGCCATCTGGTGGACCGGTTTGAAAAGGTGAGTGAGGATGAAATTCGAGAAAATCTGAAATTATTTATTGATAAACATCACTTGCTTATAGAGGGGTCGGCCGCTGTTCCAGTTACCACCCTGCTTCGCTCAGGAAAAGTTTACCAGGGCAAAACCGTGGTGATAGTGATCTGTGGTTCCAATATCAATCCGAAAACCCTTAAATCTGTACTCTAATTTTATTTCCAGTTAAAAAATCAGCCATTTGAATAAAATTTTATAAAATTGTAATATTTATTCAATTACCGGTATTATAGTATTGGAGTAGCAAAAAAAAGGGGGTAGCAAATGTCAACCATCAAAACAACTTTTGTGAACGATAAGAATCTGACTATTCATGAAATTGTTGGCAAGCTATCTCCAGATGATATCATTGAAAAACTCAAGGAATATTATACAGGGGACAAAATCACCCCATTTGTCATCTGGATATTCCTGGAAGCGGAGGTCTCTGCCATCACATCCGGAGATTTACGGAAAATTCTCTATTATACCAAAGAGTACGCTCACTCCCGCAATGGTGGAAAATCCGCCCTGGTGGTATCCAGGGACCTGGGGTATGGATTGGCAAGAATCTTTGAAGCATTTATTGAAATAGAAAAATTTCCCTTTGAACTGAAAAGTTTTCGTACTTTAGCAGATGCCAAAGAATGGCTGGCCATCCAATAATTTAATCGGGGGATAGCATGAAATATTTTTCTCTATTTATGGTTGTGATAATATTTATGTTTTTGCTGGTGCCTTACCCTATTGCCGGTGATAATTCCTGTCCAACTCCATCGGCTGTGGAGGAGAATTATTCGCAGTACGCGGGGACCTATACCGGGCATGGGGCCGGTGAAGAGGTGAGATTCCGGCATAAAAGGGGAATGCTGACCCTCACGGTAAAACATAAAACCGAATTTGTTTTTGTGGTGGATAGCAAGGGCAAGATTGAGGGAGAGGGAACCATTGAGTACGATCTGACCAATAACACCACCGGGCTGGACAACCTGGTTGCCTCTGTTCATGCCCTGATGGGCCTGGCATCTGTCCCTGGATCAGCCGGAAACCTTGCACAAAAACTGGGTGAGGAGACACGGGATGTGAAGGGAGTCACCAAGATTCAGTATAATGCCCCCCATTTAAAAAACGGGATTGAAATTCGCCACTTCAAGTTCGAAGGACATATTGGCCGGGATATGGTGAAGGGCAAGGACCAGAAGATGACCAAAAAAACCCTGATCCATCTGGATATAGTAAAAAACTTCACCTTACCTGGCGGCAAACCCGACAATACCCTGATCGCCGAATACGAGGTGAACCGGGTCAAATCAAATCCAACATTTCCCTGCTGGTCGCCGTTTTTAAAAGCACCGGGTATACTGCGCCAGGGCCCGGGGAAGATTTATATCGCTGAATTCATGGAAAAGGGCAAGCATCGCCAGGGTAAAAGGGTGTGGGAGGAATACGGTTACGTCTGGCTTGCCCGGCAAGTGAATCGAGACAAAAAATAGGATAAGTAAATTCCTTTGGATTTGACAATTATCTATCCGCTTTCACCCTGACAGAATATTTGATAAAAAGAGGAAAACAAAAATGAGCAAAGAACACAAATCATCCAACATAGAAGCAGGACTAAAAAAGAGAAGACTTATTCCTACCAGGGCTTTATGGCCCTTTATTTTGCTAACCAGTTGTTTTGCCTGGTGGGGCTTGGCCAACAATATGACGGATACTCTTCTGGCGGCATTCAAAAAAATCATGAGTATGTCCGACTTCCAGACCTCCTGGATCCAAATCGCTTTTTACGGATCATATTTCTGCCTGGCCCTGCCCGCTGCCATTTTTATTAAGAAATTTACCTATAAATCCGGTGTGCTTCTGGGATTGGGATTATTTGTCAGCGGCGCTCTCCTCTTTTATCCAGCCAGTATTACCATGAACTATTTTCACTTTCTTATTGCCCTTTATATCCTGGCTGGAGGTTTGTCCATCCTGGAGACCGCTGCCAATCCCTATATCATTGCCATGGGGCCGGAGGAGACAGGTACCCGGCGCCTTAACCTGGCCCAGTCCTTTAATCCCATCGGTTCAATCATGGGGGTAGTTCTCAGTCAATGGTTCATCCTTTCCCAGCTGAACCAGTCTACTGCCACGGAAAGGGCGGCCATGAGCGCCAGCCAGTTAAAAGAGATCCAATCCGCTGAGTTAAAGGCAGTGATGGGACCTTATGTGGCTGTGGCATTGCTGCTGCTGCTGATCTGGATTGCCATTGCCCTGCTCAAAATGCCCAAAGGATCTGATGAATCAAAAAGCCTTAACCTCTGGTCCACTTTCAAACGCCTGATCCGTATCCCCCACTACCGCTGGGGTGTGGTGGCCCAGTTTTTTTATGTTGGTGCTCAAATAGGGGTATGGTCTTTTACCATCCGCTATGTGATGCAGGAATTACATATTAATGAAAAAGGCGCTGCCTCCTACTACCTGGCCGCGCTTATCCTTTTCACCATATGCCGCTTCATCAGCACCTGGCTGATGCGTTATATGACCCCTGCCATGCTCCTCTTTTCCATGGCCATTTTGGCCATGGGTTTCACCCTGATCGTTATTTTTGCCAGCTCATACGTAGGTGTATATGCCCTGGTGGCTATTTCCGGCTGCATGTCGC
>CBFDCH010000101.1:0-7206 GCA_965603235.1 uncultured bacterium
ATGACTGTCGTGGATTTCGGAGCTGGCAGTTGCTGGCTTTCAAGGTTACTAAATGAACTCTCCTGTGCAACCATCTCTGTAGATCCTGCACCCACAGCTTTAAAAATAGGACAAGCCCTTTTCTCCCAAATCCCGCCTATTTCTCCCCACATCAAAGAACCTCGGTTTCTCAATTTTGACGGCTGTAATATTCAACTTGCAGATGATTCAGTTGACCGGATTATTATTTTCGATACTTTCCACCATATTCCAAACCAGGAAGATATTCTGGCTGAGTTTTTCCGTATTTTAAAACCCGGCGGCATTGCAGGATTCACTGATGTTGGACCACACCATTCCACTGCCATAAGCTCTCAATTGGAGATGCAGAGATACAAGGTACTTGAACAGGATCTTTACGTAGAAGAACTCAAAAGAGTTGTTGAAAGAATAGGTTTTTCTAGTATCTACTTTAAATTGTTTTCTCATCCAGATAAAGAGATTACATATGATGATTACATAAAAATAGCCAGAAAAAAAAAGATGCCAAAACCTATTACCCATTTTATTTCAGAATCAATGGAAGATAATCCAATTTTTTTCTTAATCAAAGATCAATACCAGGGAGATAGTCGTCACCCTTCGGGCCTCAAACACCAACTCAAAATTTCAAAATTCCCGACTCAAGTCAAACCTGACACCCCCTTTAATATTAATATTGAGATTCAAAACAAGGGTGATTCCACCTGGTTATCCGAAAACATGTCAGACATAGGTGTTGTTAAAATTGGGGTCCATCTTTTCTCAGCAAGCAACCATTTAATCAACCCTGATTTCCTCCGATTCCCTTTTGAAAAGAATATCTTACCCAATCAAAAAGTCACCCGAACACTCTCAATTACTCTTCCTGTACAAGGAAAATATCGTCTCGAATTTGATCTGGTTTCCGAATATATATCATGGTTTGAGGCTCTGGGCTCCAGGCCTGTGTCAGTGATTATAGAGTGTTGAAAGGAATAAAATATTGTAAATTCGATGATCAAAAAAAATACCTGGCCCTTTGCGAAACCAATCCCTGGCTCTATATGTGGAGTGAACCATGGGAAAAAGCCAAAACCCGTAAACATGTGGCTGATTTTTATGCAACCAGTTCCCACAAATGGCTGCAGGGTCCCAAAGGGGCAGGTTTGCTCTATATCAATAAGAAAGTACAGTCCCAGCTGAAACCCATGTGGGTCACTTTCGGCCAGAATCAGTGGCAGGGAACGGTAAGGATATTTGAGGACTATGGCACCCGCAACATCGCTGAAGTTTTGACCCTGGGCAATGCTGTTGAATTCCAGAGAAGGTTGAATCTCCATGCGAGTGAAAAGCGGCGGCAAACCCTAAGAGAATATTTTCAACAAAAATGTACTCAGTATGATAATATCCTCTGGAAATCACCCAGCTCTTCCTCAATGGCCACCTCCATATTTACCATCGCGGTAAAAGGCAAAAACAGCAGAGATCTGTTCAGGAAATTGTACCAAAGAAACGGCTATGTGTTCCGGGCCTTTCAAAATCCTGGCTGGAATACCCTGAGGATTTCTCCTAACAACTTTAACTCCTTCAAAGAAATGGACAATTTTATAAAGTTACTGGCTGTCTCATAAAGATCGTCTGTTGTGGGGCAATCTGAGGCCTTTAAAATAATCTCTCCCACAGACCTCATAAGTAAAAATTCCCCCGATTGTGTCCGGTAATAGTGAAAGAGTCGAAAAATAATGTATATATAATGATAGGAGGATATGATGGATCTAACCAGATTATCTAACTATGAAAATGAACAGATTAAACTCAGTATACAGGGGAAGGTTTTCATACTGCGCTTCGAAGGACATATCTTTCATTTACTGGACAGTCCAGCCAAGGCCAAGTTTTTATTGGAGGGAATTAATGAATTAAAAAAGCAACAGGACATTGCGGCAATTCTGATAATCAATGGCCCGGAGGTTTTTGCTGAATCCAATTATAAACAATTTATTGACACTATGAGAGAAGTCAAGGGAGATCAGTATGATGTTAAGTCCAGCTCGACAATTTTTTTACGCTATATTAATTTTTTAAATCAATTTATCATCAATGTTGCAAACTTGAATCAAATCACTTTTGTCGGTCTCCAAGGCGAGGTTGTCACCCCTTTTGTTGGCGCTTCGTTGGTGGCGGACTTCAGGTTTGCTGCTGAAAATACCCGTTTTGTGTTTTGTCACAAAAAATACAAGATGCATCCCAATGGGGCACTCTCATATTTTTTGCCCCTTTTTATCCCTAGGTCCAAATATATAGAGATAATGTATTCCAGGTGTGACGTGGAATTGGAGGAGATTAAGGCCTTGGGCCTGGTTAACAATATTTATCCTGAAAAAGATTTCCAAGACTCATGCATAAGGGAAATCAACCGGCTATTGGATCTTAATCGGGAGCGCATCTCAGCCACCAAGATGTTTACCAAAATTCCCAGAAATGACCTGAAAGTTCATTTAGATCAGGAAACTTCACTTTTATATTAAGCTCAAAAGTTAACACCATACATACTTTAAAGGGGCCAACGCCAGGTTTTGTCGATAACTGCAAACTCCTTGTCGTATTGATCCAGTTTTTGTGGCGGTACTGAAAAAATCAGCATATAATAGGATTTCTCTTTATTCTCATCCACAGCGATTAAGATCTGATGCCAGCGCAGTTCTTTCCCCGGTTTTGTTCCTTCAAATATTATTTCACCCACCTCTCGTCCGCCAAAATCCACTTAACCTTTGTCAACCAATTTATAGTTTCTATATTCCAGTGGGCCGCTCTTGTGAATAGCTTCGATCAGCATGGTGGTATGGGATTGCTTTTTGCCTCTCATGATGTTGTTTACTTCCAAGGCAGTCAGATCCAATTCCATGGGTACGACCACAAAAAATGCTTCCCTGGACGGATCTGCTACAGTGATAAATGTTTGGTTGACGCCCATGCCCCTGTCCTGCCACTCCTTTTTGCCGATGTGCGACCAGCCTTCAGGAAATTCAAAATAAATACCTGATTTGTGCTCAAAGTGAGTGTCACTTATTGTACTCTTGCCGCAGGACAAAAAAGGTGTGCTGATCAAAATCAACAAAAATACTTTAAAATTATTTCTGATCAAGCTCATAAAACATCCCCTCCAGTTAGTTATACAATGATTACTCATTAAATATCAATAATATTCAATAATTTTACTAGAAAAATAAATCACAAAAAAAATCTTTTTTGTTGAAATCTCAATCAATTTAATATACATACAGTTCATGACATACCATAACAATAAAGATCAAATAAGATCAAATTCGATCTATTTAAACTGAATATCAACCGTTTTAGATCTTTTTGATAACAAAGGAGGCAATTATGCCAAAAGAAGTGGAAGGTATTGGTAAACTATACGATGTACAGGAAATCATGGATATTTTTGATGTTGCTGAGATTACTGTTTTGCGTAATTTTCGTTCAGGTAAACTAATTGGCAGTAAATTCGGCAAAAAAATTTATTTTACTGAAGGATCCTTGAGGGAGTTTTTTGAAGGAAAACAATCCATCGTACACAGGGAAATACTGTCGCATCAAAGAGGAGGTTTTGTCTACCTCACATTGGGAATTGTATTCTCTGCATTTTCCGTTTTTGTTTTCCTATCGTCAAAATTCAAAGCCATCCACTTTTTAGAGGCTTTTTCCGGTCTCTGTTTGTCCTCTATTTTCTTTCTGCAATACATCAGGTCTCTGGAAACCACTAAAATCAAACCTACCATCCTCACTATACTCCAAATTGTTGGATTCATTATGTTTCTTGGAGTCATGATTTACAGCCAGTTTGTACCTTAAGCAGGGAGCAGCTTGATGAAAAATGAGCCAATCACATCACTTTTTTCATCTTAGGACCTTCACTAGGCATCAATCAACGTACCCGAAATTTAATGGAGTCCATTACCAGGCCTCGATTTTTGAGTACCAGGGTGTGATTGCCCTCTTTTAATGTCCACAGGACTTGCTGTGGCAGTACAATTGTTTTAAAAACCTTGCCGTTCAAGACAAATTCGATCTCTTCACCTGCGGCAAATCCTATCGCTTCGAAGGGGATCTGTTGACTGTGTCGCTTTATGGCTGAATGGATATAAAAACGATCCCCGTTTTGGGGAAAAGAGATTTTTCTGTCTAGGCTAATTTTCAAATTAAACCGATTGGCGGCATGGGTCTGTTCCGCCCATGAGCGGTACAACTCCGGGTAACTGACAACCACCCGGTCCTTTAAGCGGCTGTGATAGGTGCATGACTGCTGTGGCCGCTGGCTATCCATGAAATACTCCTGCACACTATTTTCACAATCAGCATTTGCCAGTTCCCCTGACAGGCTGCATATCTTGAGCTTGGAAATCCCTGCCGGCACAGGTAGCTCTCCCTGAAGCCAATCCTTTTGAATTGCCAGATAAATGTCTCTCATAATTGTGGGCGCATTGCCCACCCGGCTCAAATCCTTCATGTTCTTGCCATCTGGATTGCCCAGCCATACCCCCACTGTAAACCGACTATTCACGCCAACGGCCCATTTGTCCCTGTATCCCTTGGAAGTGCCTGTTTTAACTGCCACGGGAAAAGGCAGATTCATGGCGGACACATAACCAAAGCTGGCATGGCGTGCCGCAGGATCCTGCAGTATATGCCAGATTAAAAATGCACTTTTTTCATTAAACACCTGCCATTTTTTCAAGGTCTGATCCTTTAAAAAAGCCGGGTAAATAACCGAGCCGCTATTGGCAAAGGCCGAATATGCAATCGTTAAATCGAGCAGAGTCACTTCACCGGCTCCCAGGGCAATGGTTTCGCCATAAAATCCGGATTCATCCCTTAAGTAGGAAAAACCCGCCAGTTTAAGCTTCTCAATGATACTGGCGGGTGTGATCTTCATGGCCAGGTAAAAAGCCGGGATATTGTAGGAACAGGCCAGGGCCTGCCGTAGCCTGAGTGGTCCATGATGTCTGCCATCATGATTTTTTGGAAAAAATCCTCCTTTTGCTGGAAACTGTATGTCCGGCAATATCGTGGCAGCAGTATATCCCCTTTCCAGGGCCAGGGCGTAAACAAAAGGTTTTAACGTTGATCCAGGCTGGCGTAATGCAGTAGCCAGATTAACATACCCGGACATTTGATCGTCAAAATAGTCGGGGGAACCGACAAATCCTTCCACCTGGTGGGTATGATTGTTGATCACCACTACAGCTGCTGATCCTACACCAAAATCCCTTAACCGAAGCAGATGGGCCCGGATAATGCCTTCGACAGTTATCTGAATGTTACGGTTTATAGTCGTATGCACCCTGGCCGGTATCTTTTCCCCCAAATACCTCTCTTTAAGCATGTCAATGAAGTGCGGCGCCATAAAAGGAAATTCCCTCATGCCAAATTCAATCCCCTCCTGCCTGGCTCGTGAAAATTCATCCTGACTGATATGGTTTTTCTTCATAAAAAGGTTCAGTATTTTAAACCACCTTGTTTGCAGATTATGCAGATGTTTTTTAGGATTATAGCGGGATGGGGATTTGGGAATCAAAGCCAGATAGATGGCCTGGTTCAAAGAGAGCTGCGATGGATCCTTGTCAAAATAGTACCTGGCTGCCTCCTTAACCCCGTATATCATATTGCCAAAGGGGAGGCGGTTAACATATTCTGCCAAAATTTTCTCTTTTTTTAGATGGAGTTCAAATTTAAGAGCTTTAAACACCTCACTGATTTTGTTCCATAAATGCCTCTTGTGGTGAAAATACACCATTTTGGCCAGCTGCATAGTAATGGTGGATCCTCCGGAAACCACCTTTCTTGAACTGATATTGCTAAATAGGGCCCTGACAAGAGAACTGATCCTTACCCCCTTATGGGAATAAAAATGTTTATCCTCCACCAGAACAATGGCCCTTAAAAAGTGGGGTGATATTTCGGCAAGTGTGCAGGTTTGCGTGTAGCTGCTGTCATTGGCCAGCAAACGCCTTAAAGGTTCACCCTGCTGATCAACAAACACGGAAGAGAGAGCCTGGTGTGTAAAAACCGACTCATCAAAAGAGATGAAATAAAAAAACAACCACAGCACAAATCCTGCCAGCAGGATCAGGATGATGCGCTTTTTATTTAATCTGATAGGTCCGATTCTCATTTCTGCCAAATACTTCAGGATTGTACATCTCCAAAACCATGGCGGCAGGAGCCGTATATTGTCCACTATTGGTGGCAATCACCAGGTAACGCCACACATGGGTTCCCCGCCTCAGGTAATCGGCAAAAACCTCAATATGGTCAAAGTAGTATTCACTTCGGTAAAAATTGCCCCAATAACCGCGCCATTGGTTATCTCTGCTGGTTATTGGCCGATCCAATTGGGACTGGATTTGGAACCGGGGATTTAATACCTTAAACCCGGCAGGCAGGGGGTCATCCAACACCACAAAGGATCTTTCCTGTTTGGTGGTCACCTTGACTTCCACGATATATTTTTCTCCTGCCTGATAAGCAGCCTGATTAACCGGGGTGCCATCCATGTTTTTAATTGTTTTCCGTATTGAAAATCCCCTGTTCAAAGCCTCTTCCCTGCCAATGGGAAAATACTTCAGCCTCAATATATAATAAGCCATGCCCCGGCCCTGCTTTTGCAGAGACAGGTTGATCTTTTCCCCTGGCTGAAAGTTATTGATCTCCAGCTCTTTTATTTTTGCTGACAACTCCCTTCCTCTGAATGATTGCCGGATTTTTACATCCTTATTCAATAAAACCTCAACAACAAAATCCGGGGTCTCCTTTTCAAATGTCTGGTAATATTTAGTGAATGCCATGAACAGGTGGATATGCTCCTGGGTGGAGAGCCACCTTTTCTGCCGGGTGGTTGTTGTGAGCCATCGGGCGATCTTCTCCGCGTAGGGGAACTTGTGATATACGTCCAGCAATGCCCTTAAAACCACAGCCGTTGTTTTAACATTGGAGCCGTGTACACACCACCAGTATTTATCTTCGTGGTTTTCAAAATGGCTTGTCGTGGGCTCATCCTTCATTTTATTTAACATGGTCTTGGTTAACACCGCCTGCATGTATGCTGGCAGATCATGTTTTTGGTTTAGGGCCAGTACTAAATATGCCAGGCCGCTGAACGGTACCCGGTCTCTTACTTCAAAGAGGTTGTTTACCACATCT
>CBFDCH010000102.1:0-7182 GCA_965603235.1 uncultured bacterium
CTGGCAGCCAGATAATAAATCAACACAGATCTATCTTGAATGGTCCAGCCCAGAGATTCGAGAGCGTTAGCAGCTTCACTTCTGATCCACGGATCTTCTCTATTCTTTAAGAGTTTAATTAATTTTTTGATATTTCTTTTTGCCTTTAATTTTTCAATATTCGGTGAAAAGAAACCCATTTATCAATCCTCCTTTTAATTTACTATGAATGGCAAAACCATCTGAAACGTTAAAATACTCAAGTTTCCCTGCCTGTTCCATAGATTTCTATTTTTCCTTATCTGGATCAGATTCGCCTCCTTTAGACTCAGTGCTGCTTTTATTGGCAATTTGACTGGTTTGCCTGCTCCTCTTTGTCCAGCTCAGAGAAAGGAGAAATGCAAAAAAGATAGTAAAAAGAATTGCCGGCAGGTATTGGGATCCGGGAGCATGGTCAGGGCCGGACTGCATGTATCCGGAATAGTAAGAACGTTTCCGGCGCAGGTGTCTCCATTCGCCTGATCTGTAGACGGACCAGTATTGATTTATACCACTGCCTAAATTTACGGTAAACCATTTACCCTTGGGTATTGGTTTAGGGAAAAATTGTTTGGGAAAAATTCTAATGATGCCTAAAAAGGTAAGCATCAGCATAACCCACAGCACCAAAGTTGCGATAGCACCTTTTTCACAGACTTCTCTGAACTTTGCTTTAAAAAGTAGAAAAAAGAAAAGGACTGTTCCAGTGCAAAAGAATAATAAACCCAGAAAAAGCAATGGGCCAACCACTTTACCAAAGAGAGCCCCGGAGGTAGTCTGACAGAAAATATAATTGGATATAAAAAAAGCTCCTGCCACCATTAAGATAAAAGAGAAAATCACCAATAATTTCGAAAATGCATTTGAATTCTTCTTTGTTGTCATATCCCCTCCTTTTATTTACAGAGATAAAATCATTCGTTATACACCATATCCATCACTTGGTTATCATTAGGGATCAGGTTATGTAAACGGTTTATTACTCAATAACAACCCTTAAATCTGTTCCACTTTGAATTATTATATCAAACTGGTCGTCTTCTTTTTCTACTATGATCAAAAGGTTATTTTTGCCTGACTTTACATAGTCGGTACCGGGTTCAACATTCTTATTTGTTAAAGCAGCTGACATGAAATAATTACCAATTTTAACTACTTTAAAAACAAAACGTCCTTCAGCATCCGTGACCGCCTTACCTTCCAACGGCAAAAAAACCATTTTTTTAAACAACTTTTTCCTCTTTCTTTTGTTTTTTAAGTCTGCTGTTTTAAATGGCACTTTAAGTAGGTAAAATTTCACACCCGCCATGGGTTTGTTGTCACTTGATAAAAGTGTCCCTTTGATCTGTGCGCCTTTTTCTTCTTCCTGTTGATTGAACATAGCCATAGAAAAAGCTGGAAATAGTATAAAAATGATCATCATGGCCGCTAATAATTTCATTTGATTTTTCATTTTTTCCTCCTCTAGTCCCCTATTTTTTTGCAGGCAGCATCTTGCTTGATCCTTTTGTTTCACCCAGGGCAAACCGTACAATACCACCGGATTTATAGCCAAGTTCCCGGGCATCCTTTTGTAATTCCTCCGGCAGTTTATCAAAGTAGGCATTGCATAAAAATGTATTTTTTACTCCCGGAATGATCCGGTGAAGATAAACCGTTATTTTATGGCCTTTAAATGTTAATACCGGCAGTTTTTTGCCGAGAATAATCGTTTTCTTCTGGGCGGTCTTTATTTGTACTGATTTTTGGGGAATTCCAGGGGGTTCCTGGAGCAGGAACCGGTCTTTCTTGGTATCATAATAATATAAAATCTCATCCCCCTCTTTATACCCCATTTTGAGGACAATCACCCGATCACTGTTACTGAGGTCCCGGAACTTGCATAGACACCGGAAGGTAATTTTATGCGTGGCCCCATCAATTAAAATATGGGAGATTCTCATTAACGGCTTAATACTTATTCGGTTGGCAGGAATCAAAGTAAAAAGCCCCTTTGGCAAAACTGTCAGACTTACCTTTCCATCTATTTTTTGTGCTTTGATAAGCAGATTTTTGGGGAAACGGTATTTCCCTTTGGAATCGGATGACTTCCAGATAATGTCGCTGGCCCTATACCCAAGTTTTATTGCCTTTTTTTGCTCCTTATTGTTGAGCTCTCCCCACTTGCAGGGTAAACCCACCAAAAGACGCTTTGGTAAAATTTCAAATGTGTCGGTGGCATCGTGAAAAATATATTTAACCAAATCTCCCTTCTTGTACCATTTGGTTTTTGCCTGTTTTTGCAGTTTTTTCGGTAAAACATTAAAATCCGACAAAAATTTGAAGCTGGGGACACCATTTTCCTCTTTGGCAGGAATAATTTCCAAAACCTTTGAAGACCACTCCAACTTCGGTGTAGATGTCACCATCCGATAATCCAGAGATGGAGAATCAACAATAATTTGGACAGTATCGCCGTTTTTATATCCCTTTTCTTTCGCCTCGTTCTGTATGGATTGGTGCAAGTTGTTAAAATTTGTTTTTACCGTAAAGTTCCCGCTTAAATCCATGGCCAATTTAAATTCCAGTTTAATGTCTTTTTCAGATACTTTTTTGGCAATTTTGTCTGATATCAGTTTCATCAATTTTTCTTTTAGCCTGCTGGCAGTCAATGACTCCTGTGTTTGATTTTGTCCTTGACCATTGTTAACATCCTGAACCCTTACATTTGCTGCCAAGGGAACTGCAAGACAGATCAATAAAACTAAGATTTTCTTAAATCCATTTGGCTTATCCACTTTTACCTCCATGTTTATTATCAGTACCATCCTGAAATCCCACCAAATTAATGGTACTCCCGACTGACTCCCCAGTGTCAGACCAAACCAAATAGCCTGAATCAAAGGATTCATGTCGAAACTGCGTTCCCCCAAGAGCAAATCCCATTTTAAGGGGAGAATTTCCAATTTTAAACAAACCCCAAAGATTAAAACACAATCCCCCATAGGTACCCCCATCTTCGATGTCAATAGCAGTATATGTACTTATTTGCAGCGTTGAATATGCTGATTTGATATGATCGCTGGGAGAATACAAATTATAGCCCAATGATCCTCCAAAACCCCCGGAGGCATTCCGATAATTGGTTTCAGCAAACGTTAAACTGGCCAGTAAAACCATGACAAACAAAATAAATATTTTCTTCATCCGACTCTTCCAGCAAAAATCCTAAGAGTTAAAAAATTATATGTGATTCATGTTAAAGAGATTTTTTTAATGATACTGTCATATTTGTAAGTGTATTTCTGTTGATATTAAGAGTGCCTGTCAGTTCATCTTTTTTAAAAGACATCTGCAGTTTCCATGAGGCCTTGTATAAAACACCTTGAAATTGATTAATCATCACAAACCAGGTTTGATTATCAAACGCAATTTCTCCTTCAGCACTGGGGTTCCAAACAGTATATTCAGGCAGGAATGTTTTGGTTTGCTGGACGCCATCAATTTTTCCAATTGCTTTTCCAGACACACTCCCGCTGGAATTTATACTCAAATCCAGGTTATATGTGTTGCTTGAGTTTTTTGCCGTACCTTTCCAGCGGCCCTTAAGATCACCTTGGGCAAAGATGATAGTTGCTATAAGAGTGTGGGTTGTGTTCATGGTAATAGTACCAGTATTACCAACAATTTGACCGTCGAGAGTAACCTGCAAATTGGTATAGCCATCCTTCAGGGTAAACTCGAACTTAACCTGGTCGCCTTCTGAATAGGAGTGGCTGCCGTTTGTCAGATTTGCAGTAATCCCTTCCGAGATTGTAACAGACAAAGTGAATTTGGCTTTTGCCGCCTCAGATTCCTTACAACCACTACTGCCAAAAATCAAAAATAGGACCAAAAAACAGATCAAACAGGTTTTATTCATAAACCCCTCCTTATTATTTTTCCAAAACACCTCTCCCTTTGATCAAATAGAAAAGGGCTCTTTAAGAGGATATTTCAGTGATCTCAAAATAAACATACAATATAGATGCCAACTAAGAGTGGAAATGTCTTCTTGAACGGACAAAAGTTGCCAAATGGCCGATATGACAACAACAATCATCAATTATTATTTCAATTTCCGGATCAGAATAGTAACTGGTGAAAAAAAAATTAGTTATTATGATGAACAAAAATTCAGGCAGTAGGAACCAGAGTTCACTCCACCTTACCGAATTGCCTTGAAAATCATCTTATCTTCCATTATGATTGAGTCTTTAAGGGAAAAAGGATGTCTCGAGTAATTGTGTCATGATTATTTTCAAGCGGATACTTATCCTTTTATTTGTAGCCTTACCTCACCTGCTGTCAGGCTTGGATCCAAAAATTCAGATAACTCAATATGTTATCAAAACCTGGACAATGGCTGACGGCCTTCCGCAAAACACCATCAACGCTATTCTACAGACCGAAGACGGATTCCTGTGGCTGGGTACCGGAAACGGACTGGCCCGTTTTGATGGCATTAAATTTGAAATTTTTAACTCGTCAAATGTTAAGGAAATACGGGAGCACGACGTCCGGGCACTATACCAGGACAAAAAGAAAAATCTTTGGATTTCATTCACCAATCACTTGATAAAATATGAAGAGGGCCAGTTTTCGGAATTTCGCTTTAACAAAGGTATTGGTGGGATTTTTGAGAATTCAAATGGCGACTTATGCATTTTTCAGGGCAATGAGATTTGGAGTTTAAAAAAGGACAAATTTTACCGGCTTCGGCAAATAAAACTGGCCCAGACCATAACAGATACATTTAGTGATTCCAAGGGCAATATATGGGTTGGAACCCAACATGGATTATATAAAATTGGCGAAAATCAACCGCAATTAATCGAAGGAACCGATAATTTTAACATTAGCAAAATTTTTCAAATTGATAATTTGAGTGTCGGGATTACAACAGATCAAGGATTGCATACTATTGGTCCGAATGGTGCCTCACCACTACCAGTCGACCCAAGGTACACCCAGCAGGTAAGAAGTATATTTTTTGATCGGGATGGTGTCTGGTGGTCTAAAACCGATAACGGCCTGATCCGTTCCCATCAGAACCACGCTCATATCCTTAGGAAAAACCACGGATTATCCGATAACTACATTATGTGTATATATGAGGACCAACAGGGAACTGTATGGATTGGGACAAGAATTGGATTGAGTCAGATTAAAAATCCGTTACTTTTGAGCTTTTCACACAGTGAAGGATTGCGAGGGCTTTTTCCGCGGAATATCCTTGAGGACAAACGGGGAAATATCTGGATATCTTGTACTATAGACGGCATTTATCGATTTGGGCAAGGAATTTTCAAATTGATCTCAGAAGAGAATGGCCCTGGGCCTTTATACGAAGATGACTCGGGCAGAATCTGGTACGGTATGACTCTTAGCCATGCACAGGGTGACCAAATTTTTCAGTACCAACACCCCTCAAACATACCTATTCATAAACCCCGGGCAATATGCAAGGATCAGAACGGAAATTTGTGGATTGGCGCTTCAAATGCTTTGTATAAAATCAGTGAAGACAACCTCCAAACTTTCAAAAAATCCGATGGTCTTTTACACACCAGAGTCAATGACGTCAAGCAGGTTGCCAACGGTGACATATGGATTGGCACCAAAGGGGGATTGAACATCTTCCACAAAGGCGGAATAAAGGCGATCCATATTGATCCCATTGCAAGAGACTTTGAAGTTATGTCCATTTATGAAGACAAGGAAAACAAAATTTGGTTGGGTACATACAATGGATTGTATTGTTATCAACAAAAAACATTCACCCACTACTCCTTAAAACAAGGATTACCGGACAATAGTATTCTGGCGATCACCGAAGATGATCATCGTAGGTTTTGGTTCTCTTCTATAACCGGCATTTTTTGTATTCATAAAGAAGATTTCACTCTCTTTGATCAAGGGATTAAAGACCATATCACCTGTATTCACTTTGATCAGGATGATGGGATGAAAAACCAGGAATGCAATGGCGGGTACCAGCCTGCCTGTTTCAAAGCCAGGGACGGCAGGTTATGGTTTCCCACCATGGATGGAGTTGTGGTAATTGATCCCGGTAACATCAAATTTAGCATGAATCCACCAGGTGTATTTATTCAAAGTGTGTTGCAAGACGGTGAGACTACCCCCGTGAAGAATGATCGGGCCACCATAAGGGCCAATACCAAGCGGATTCAATTTCAGTTTACAGCCATTAATTTTATATCCCCACACAAGATAACCTTCAGGTATAAATTAAAGGGGTACGATAAAAATTGGGTGTTGGTGCAACCAGGACAAGAGAGGCTGGCCACCTATACCAATGTCAGAGGGGGAGATTATCGTTTTCAAGTCACAGCGGCCAATAGGGATGGAGTTTGGCATGATACGGGTGCATCTCTAATTATTTATATCACTCCAAAATTAAATGAAACCCTGCTTTTTAAAATTGGAGTTGTCGTTCTGGTTTTCTTAATAATATATATCTTTAGTAATTTTATCAGAAAATATTATTATTTATTTGCTTTCTGGAAAAAAAAGAGCTATTTGGGCCAATATATGTTGTTAAGACTAATCGGTTATGGTGCATCAGCAACAGTCTTTTTGGCTCGGGGAATTATCAAAAAACATGAATTAGTAGCAATTAAAGTATTAAAACAGGAATATGCTGATGATACCCGCATGCTAAAACGTTTTAAGCAAGAAGGGGCAATCATTGACCAACTTGACCATGACAATATCGTCAAGATACTTGAAAGAGGCAGGCATGAAGACAATCTCTATATTGTCATGGAATATTTGCAGGGGCAAACCCTGGCGGAAAAAATCAAAAAAGAAAAAAAAGTTTCAACTCATGACTTTGTTGATATCCTTAGGCAATCCGCCGAGGTGCTTTGTGTACTTCATGAGAAACAGATCATACACAGAGATTTGAAACCGTCGAATATTATGCTTGTTCCAAAAGATGAAAACAGGAATCATGTAAAACTCCTTGACTTTGGCCTGGCCCGCGCGGTTTACCATACCCAGATCACTGAAAGTGGTAGTCTATTGGGGACCATTTACTACATCCCTCCTGAACAGATTACCCATTCAATCTTTTCTCCTGCTGGCGACATCTACGCGCTGGGAATGATTGCTTATGAGATG
>CBFDCH010000103.1:0-7155 GCA_965603235.1 uncultured bacterium
TCCAATCCTTAAAATTTTCTTCAATCAGGCGAAACCCGATGAATTGTTTGCCAGATTTGTCATTGATGGGGCCGATGCCGACAAATTTATCCTTAATGGGAAAAAGCAGGGCATCCGCTGTTACCTTCGTTTCTTTTAAATATTTGCCATTCATATCAAAATAAGACATTCTGCCAAAACTATTGACCAGAATGTTGTTTTCATTGAGAGACATGGACATGGGGCGGGCATCATTGGCATTGTAGATAAACTCTCCCGGCCCTTCGCCCCTTTTACCAAATTTTCGGATCAATTTATAATCCTTAAGGCTGTAAATCAATACAGTTGTATCCTGTAATATAAATAACCTGTTATTCTCCACAATTAATATGGCTGGCCTGGCCAGCTCCGAGAGGGAGGCAACCTTTTCACCATAAACCGGGATTGAGATAGCTGCCAACAAAACAATGGTTATACAAATTATCTTTTTCATTTTTCCTCCATATATGAATTACGTTTATTCTCCAAAATAGTTCCTTGCTTTGGTGAAGTAAAAAAAGAGGAAAGGTCGCTTTATTTCGACTTATTTGTTAAGGTTTTTTATTGGCCTGGGGATCAGAAACAATTCGGTCTGGCGCCCGTCAATGTATAGGACTCCCTTTTTGGTAAAAACCGCATCTTCCTCCAGTTTCATTAATATATCTTTTTTCCATTCAGGGATGTGAACTTTGACATTCAATTCAATGGCATAGGCAGTATTAAAATGTAATGGATAATCACCAGTGCCGCGAACATTGCC
This sequence comes from uncultured bacterium, assembly GCA_965603235.1. Lineage (GTDB taxonomy): Bacteria > Acidobacteriota > Aminicenantia > UBA2199 > UBA2199 > CBFDCH01. The sequence goes on from CBFDCH010000103.1 coordinate 779, forward strand.
CTGCATATCCCACATGCCAATCACAGGACCCGAGGCATGAAGAAAAAATCCAATCGGATGGCAATAAATACTGCCGCTAATCCCCTCACTCTTGGCCTGTTTTAATGTCATTAGCAGGATATCATTGCCTGTTCTATTCTCTTTAAAGTTGGCCGTTAAAATATCCTGCAACCGGTTGCCAATGGCCAGGGCCTTTTTTAAAGATTTCGGGGCGTCAGTTTCCCCGGGTTTTAACACATAGGCATTTTCCTGGGTGTCCGTACACAATCCCAGATAACGCAATCCGTAATCAATATGCAGCAGGTCCCCGGGCATGATTATATTAGACTTTACCCCTTTACTTTTATGGGATGAGTGCCGCTGAATATCCATATAGCCAAACAGATGGTCCAATTGCAGGGAAGCGGTCTTGTTGCGAAACCACCAGCCAATATCAGCGGTTGAGGTAACACCCGGATGAACCACTCTCTCAGACAAAGCCTCGGCGATTATAGTGTGGGCAATGCGGCAAATATTCTGATATAAAACAATCTCTCTTTCTGTTCTGGTTTCAATCCAGGCCACTGCCATATGGCCATCCTTGACCAGGTTTTTATGATATTTCCCGGGTAAGTGTTTTGTCAGGAATTCATATTCAGTATGGGACATGCCGTCCGCTTCCCGGAACACCGGAGATACGTTTATGGCAATCCGATTGGGTTTTTTTTCTGCAATCAATTGGGCCAGCCGTTTCCACTGGTATGTTTCCACATCATTGTAAGGGATATCTTTCTTGAACCATGTGCCTCCCTTGCCGATGCGGTATAGTTTGGCCTTTTTGGTTTTATTATCATAATGAAATGCCAGCATGGTTCGGCGCCGCACTCCCCTCAGTGTTTTGAAAACAGGATCCTCATTCCCTTCCCTGGAGGTAATAATCCACATATCAATTTTTTCCCTGGCCATCAACTGCGGCAGCAGGTTATCCAGCCTGTCTTTTGAAATTTCCCGCTTTACCCGCGCCCTCTCTTTAAAGGAGAGGATAAAGGGATCGGTCCCTTGAGAATATAAGATCTGCAGATTGACGAATAGAGAAGCGACAAAAATTAAAATAAATACCACCAAAAGATTCTTCCTCATTTTCTACCTCCACAGAATAAATTACCAGATAAAAGTGTAATAAATGGCGGAGGAATAAACAACCCTGTTTCAGTTTTTTAAAAATTTGAACAAAAAATTGGCAGCTATTACAATTGGATGGTAAATCAATTTTTTAAGAGGTGAAAATATGGATGCAAAGCTTGAAAAACAGATGGCAAAGATGGTGGATCCGGTTCAGCCGCATTGTGATGAGCAGATTGTTGCGGCCATGACCTGCAGCCACGCCGGGTCCATGAGTTCAGTGCTGGCTTCCAAGTTGATGGATGGAGCTGGAGCCGGCTCAAAATCCTCCGATCTCCCCAACCCGGTTTTCCTTGCTGTGGGAACCAATACTATTTATGCTTTTAAGTATAAGCCCAGGGGATTCAAGTTTAAGATCAAGCAGGAAGTCGCCCGCTGGCCCAAGAGCTCGGTAAAAGTTACCTCAGAGGCCACCAGTGCCATGGTCTACTTTGCCCTTACCACGGATTCAGGCGAGAGCTATCCGCTGGAAGTGCCCATAATAATGGGTGGCAAGGAGCTGGTTGATTTTTTCCTTGACACCTTAAAGGGGTAGGCTGGTATTGATCTCCACATTGCCCTTGTTTTGAAATTTTACCTTAAGAAAACAGCCGTTATCAGCCAAAATATCAGTGACAGCGATATTGAAACTTACTTTTTTTAACAAGGCCGCGTTATTGAGCGCGGGTTTCTTGATTTTTTTTACTATTTTAGTTTGGTGATATGGAGTTCCCACTCCTCATCATCTTCGTTTTCCACCAAAGTATACATGTTCCCTTTATAGGATGAATAGAGAATGGGGTAAAAGGAGAAGGGGATAAACTTATCCAGTTTGATAAAGGTTCTTCCCAGTTCTTTCCCTTTTAAATCCATGCGTATGCATTCCCAGAGATACCCCTTTCGTTTGTACGTAATCACATGCAGGATGTCTTCCGCGATTTGCAGATCCCTGATGGCCGGAAAATGATCCCTTACTTCCACAATGTTCTTTATCATTTCATAGGCCCGTTTCCATCTGGGACTGGTCTTAAAAAATTCCAGGCATGTCTGTTTGAAATCTTTTGGGGTGGGTATGTTTTTGTACTTTTTTTTTTATTGAGTATAATTTATTGCCGTTGCTGTCAAATACATCGATTAAAAATTCTAAGGTACCGGCATTTATATATATTTTGTCTTTATACACAGGATTGTAGGTGAAACTTACAATTGGCAGTAACAATTGCCTCATCCTGTTTCCCAGATCAAGGTCGGAGGAATAGAGGATTTTCCAATCCTTAAAATTTTCTTCAATCAGGCGAAACCCGATGAATTGTTTGCCAGAACTGTCATTTATGGGGCCGATGCCGACAAATTTATTTTTAATAGGAAATAACAAGGCATCAGCTGTTACCTTCTTTTCCCTTAAATATTTGCCATTCACATCAAAATATGACATTCGGCCAAAACTATTGACCAGGATGTTGTTTTTATTAAGAGACATGGACATCGGCCGGCCATTATTGGCATTATAAACAAACTCCCCCGGTCCTTCGCCCTTTTTACCAAACTTTTTAATCAGTTTAAAATCCTTCAGGGCATAAATCAAGACTGTGGTATCTTCTAAAACAAATATATTGTTACTCTTTACAATTAATATTGCAGGCCTGCTTAATCCCGGAAGTGTGGCTGCTTTTTTCCCATAGGCCAGGCTTGAGATAGCTGCCAACAAAACAATGGCTGTACAAGATATCTTTTTCACTTTTCCTCCATATATGAATAACGTCTATTCTCCCAAATAGTTCCCTGCTTTGATATAGAATCTAAATGTATTGTTTCTTTAGAAATGAGTTAAATGAGTTCCATCATCAATTGGATCATGGCCAGCAACCGTTGAACTTGTTGAAGCTGGCCTTGTGTCAACTGTTTGTTTTTTTCGTTCTCGCGGATTTTTTTGTTTACCTGGTCTTTCAGTGATTTTAGAATGGCCTGATATGCCTGCGGTGATAGTCCTTTGGTCTCGGAACGGACTTTTCTTAACAGGTCGTTGGCCTTGGTTTTGATAAGCCTGTCAGGTTTTAGTTCAACAATCATTCTGGCCAGTTCCTTTAATCGCGGTCCATACTTCAGGTTTGATATGGGGATTTTTAATTGAATTGGTTTTTTTTTGACTTTTGCCGGTGGCCGATACCTGACCGTTGGTGTGGGTGTTTTTATGGGAATTTTTACCTCTGTATCGCCGGCGTCACTCTCCAGCCGGATCGTTAACCATCCCTCATAAATCATCCACCTGCTGTCCAGAAAAAGGGTTAATCGTTCAGGTTTGGCGGAAGATGAGGGGAGTGGCGTCCAGGAGGTGGGAGGGGAAGTGCTGCTTGGTGTCCTGGGTGGGGAATAAACCACCTTGGCTATTATCTTTTTTGGTTTCAAACCCCCGTAGCGAAGTTTGATTTCAGCTTTGGCCATTCCGGTTCTCAGTTTCCTGGGATCTATTTTAATTACCTTTGGTGGCCCATATACCCACAGGGATTTGGCAGTACAGGGGGTGTTCTGGGAATCCCTCAACCGTACGCTATGCATGGCCTGTACCTTGAGCAGTCCCGGCGGTAAATGGATCTGGATTATTCCTGTTTGCGGATTGCATACTTTGGTTATGCACTCTTTGTTATCAATTAAAACCTTGGTGCCAAAATCAAATTTCCCCTTAACCCCAAGGGGGGTAGGGATTTTTTTGATTCACATAGTAGAATTCAGGGATGAGAGAGTCAATCTCAGTAATGCCTGAGACCGATCCCTTAACGGGTGTGTAATGGACATTGGAGCGTGCCATTTCGGTGACCATCATGGGTGGCGGGCCATTGCCCCATTTGCCCTTAATTAACAAAAATTGCAGAGTGCCTTCGCTGTTGCACCATATGCTTCTGGACAGCCAGACCCTGATTTTAGAATTGGAATCATAATAGCATTTTCCAAAAGCGCGGGGCGGATTGGGATAGGTGCCTGGATCTCGGCCGCCGTCACGCAGGTTATTGTAGAGGCCCTGCCAGTTGCCACCTTTTAGGGAATGTCTCACATAGAGGATAATTTCCCGTGAGTTCCAGATGGGGGTGTTACCCGATATTAGAAAATTTTCTCCCTGCAGCACCAGCTCTAATTCCCCCCCTGCCTGGCTGACCTCGATTTGAGCGGGGAGGGATGAGGTGATTACCGGTTTTGTATAAGTTATTGCATAAACAGGAACAGCTGCTTTAAAAAGCAGCATGAAGATAAATAATAAGTTAATTGAAAAATCAGACTCCTTTTTCACCATCTATTTTTTAATGAGTATATTTGTGTTCCTGCAGGCCACTTTTTTTTTCATAGAATTGTTGGGCCGAGTGCTCCTGGATTCCTTTAATTTGTTGGTGGTGTCAACAAAAGCTTTTATAACACTGGATCTTAAAATGCGAATAGGTTTGACCCCGGTGTAGCCGTGGGAGCGTGAAATGCCCGGCTTAAAATCATCAAAAAGCATATCTTTGTCTCTTACCAAAAGACCGTTAATCCACAATTTAAAGTGCAGTTTGGTATGAATCCTGGTTTTACCCTTGTTTTGAAATTTTACCTTAAGAAAACAGCCGTTATCAGCCAAAATATCAGTGACAGCGATATCGAAACTTACTTTTTTTAGCAAGGTCGTGTTATTGAGGGCGGGTTTCTTGATTTGTTTCTGCTGTGCATAAGATACACCAGTAAGTAGTATCATTGAACAAATAAAAAATATTATACTTTTTCTCATTTTAACCTCCGTTTATATTAATATTAATCACATAAAGGATTTCAGGAAAAATCTCAAATGTTTTTAGAGAATTTATTGAGAAAGGTCTTTGGTTTAAATGATTATGCCCCGGTTTTTTTATTCATTCTTTATACTATCAACAGGATTGGCATATGCGGCTTTAATGGAACGGTAGCCAGTGGTTGAGAAAGCGATAAACAAGGTAATTAGGGCAATGGGGATAAAAGCGAGTGGATTGATCCTAATATGAAAGGCAAAATTTTGCAGCCATTTATTTATAGCAACAATGGTTATGGGAGAGGCTATGAAAAATGCCAGCACCAGGAGAATTAAAACTTCTTTTGAAAGTAAAAATACAATTTTTTGAATCGAAGCCCCCAATACTTTTCTGACACCAATTTCCTTGGTGCGCTGTTCGGTTGAGAAAGATACCATGCCAAATAATCCCAAACAGGCAATCAATATTGCCAGAGATCCAAAAAGGGCCAGGATTTGAGCAGTTTTTTCCTCGCTCTTGTATTTGTTGTTAAAATCTTCATCTAAAAAGGAATACTCGAAAGGCTCGCCGCTGGTAAACCGCTCCCAGGTTTTTTTGACCAGGCCAATAGTCTGCCTGATATTTTCAGAGTTCAATTTAATAGATGTATATTGCCAGAACCTTTCAGAAAAAGGGCGGATAATCATGGGCAGAATTTTATGATGTAATGACATAAAATGAAAATCTTTTACAACTCCGATGATGGTCACAAATTCACCCTTTTTAGCACCACCGAACTCCTTAATGAAACGCTTGCCAACAGGTGCGCTTATACCGAGTTTTTTTACAGCCGCCTCATTAATAATCACCGCATGGGTGGCATCACTTTTAATTTTTGGAGAAAAAAACCGCCCGTTCACAATTTTAAGGTCCAGTAACCTGGCATAATCACCATCCCCGTACATGGTAAACAAGGTGTGTTCTTCACCGGCCGGCCTTCCTTCCAGACTATGACCTGTTGGATCAAAATGACGTCCAGGCAGGGTTTCGGTATGGGATACTGCTAAGATATTCGCATGTTTCAATAACTCCTGCTTAAATGCCTCTCTTTTCTGCTTTAATGATCTACCCCGGTGTAAAACCAGCACCTGATCTTTGTTAAAACCTAATTTTTTGTTTTGAACAAATTTAATCTGCTGATAAATAAAAAAGAAACTGGATAGAATAACTATGGTAATAACAAATTGAATCACCACCAGGGCCCGGCGAAAAGGAACAAATCCTTTTATTTTCTGATTAGCGGAGTTTTTTATTACCTGCAGGGTTGGGAATGATGAAAGAAAAAACGCGGGATAACTGCCTGCCAAAACCCCCACCAAAACAGCAAAGCCAACGAGCAATAGGGGGATAACCGGTTGATGAAATACATTGAACTCAAGCTGACGGCTACAAAGGGTGGAAAAAACCGGTAAAATTGCTTTTATAATTAATATTGCCAGAACCAGG
>CBFDCH010000104.1:0-7150 GCA_965603235.1 uncultured bacterium
GGTAAATCACTCAGAGTCGGTATAATGGCAGATGTGTTCAATGTCTTCAATGATGATGTCACTACCTGGGTGCAAGAACAGGCTGGTGATGACTTTGAGGATGTTATAAGCATCACTTCACCTAGAGTATTTCGTGTAGGCTTGAGATTCTACATTAATTAATATCTCACCCATATTGTAAGGGGAGGGGGTAATCCCCTCCCCTTTTTTTTAAAAACCTTGATTTATGGTATAATATCGCAGTGAAAAAGAAATTTTATGTCCTGTTTTTAATTCTATTTCCAATTATCAGCCTCTACCCACAAAAAGAACAGATTACTATCTGGAAACAATGGCTGCTTGAGGTAGAACCAATCATGTCTCGATTGGAAAAAGAGACCTTTAAACTGTTAAAAGTTGAGGAGGATCGACGCCGGTTTAAGGAGATGTTCTGGAAGGCCAGGGATCCCAGTCCCCATACACCGGCTAACGAGTACAGGGCCACCTACTACCAGCGGGTCCGTTACGCTAAAACCAGGCTCGAAGGGGCAAATTCAGACCGTGGCAGAATATATATATTATTGGGCAAACCAAAAAATATCAGCACATTTTCCGGTCATCAGAGGCTGGTGGAGTGCGAGTTATGGCATTACATAAGCAATGATGACAGCGGCCTGGTCCCCTTCATGAACCTACTTTTCTTCAGGCCCAAAGACTCCGGCAGATTTCATCTGTTTCATCCCGGCATTCATCAATCCAATGATCTGTTAGCCCCCTTTGTTGAGAACCAGGCAAGGTCACCCCGTGATGCCTACCGCATGGTTGCCATGGACTCGGAAGAGCTGGCACAAGCCACCCTCTCTGTGATCCCCGGAGAGGTCAATCCCAACACATCATATACCATGGGATCCAGCAATTTTGTGTTACAAAAAATATATTCCCTGCCTGAGAGGGACGTGAAAAAAAATTATATCCGCAACTTTCGACTTCCCCAGGGATACGTCAGTGTAACATCAAGCACCAAAGAAATCCGGGGCTATGTGGATATTTCCATCAGTCAATATTCAGGCTTCACTTTTTTAAATTATTCATTCATGCCCGAAAATTTAACAACCTCCAAATTGGCAGCAGATAAACATGTTGGCAAGATTAACCTGAGTATCCGCATTGAAGATTTGCAGGGTCAATTAATCTTCCAGAATGAACGAAAATATGACCTTACCCTTGATAAAAGCAAACTAAGCCGAATCAGGGAGAGCAAGATTGTTTTCCGGGACTTTATCCCCATAATCCCGGGTGTTTTTAATGTCACTGTCACCTATTTGAATAAAAGTACAGACGACTTTTTTACAACCACCAAAAAGATAGACACAATCACCACCCTACCCTGTCTGCTTGGATTTGAAATAAGAAATTTAACAGGCAATAAATTTACCTCTTATGCGGCAAACCAACGCATGGTATTGTCAGATCCACGCTTTTTATTCGGCCGGGAGGATGCCCTCGAGGGTTTGGTGTTTTGTCAATCTCCACCCAGGATTATGCTGCAAAAATCATCATCAAATCCGCAACCCATAGAAATAAAAAGCAGTTTAAAAGAAAAAGGCTGCTTTCACTTCACACACCCCTTAAAGGATATCAAAGACGGTAACTATGTTTTATCCGTTACATCCACTGACGGCAGAACTTACTCACAAAAGCTACATATATTGCCCCCTTATATGAAGAAAAAACGGAGCCTGGCATTGGAAAAATCTGATCCACCCACTGCCATCCATAATTACATCTTTGTGCTGGGCCAGGAATACTATTACCAGGGTAAGTTTTCCAAATCTATTGAGGAGTATAAAAAATTGCCTCAAAAACTATGGAATGGCCAAACACTACCCATTATTGCCAGGGCATACTATGGATTAAAGAATTATAAAAAAGTGATGCAATTGCTGGATAGGCCGGAAGTAAAAAAAGATTATGCCATTCTCTCCATGCTGGCCAATAGCGCCATTGAAGAAAAGGAGCTAATCAAAGCTGCAGCCTTACTGAAGGAGCTGCAAAAATACCAGGATACCGCTGAGATTAATCGCCTTCTGGCCGCTGTATCTTTAAGCCTGGGCGACCAGAAATCTGCAAAAAAATATTTTGAAAAAGCGAAAAACCTGTCAGAACAACACCCGGTTGAAAAGGATTAGTATTTGAATAATTATAAAAAGAGGAGTAAACAATGACTCAAAAAGTAAGACAATTATTTGCCGGAATTTTCATTATCAGTATGCTGGCAATACCGGTCATGGCCCAAATACTCGGATCAGTCAAAGGCACGATTACAGATAAAAAATCAAAAGCACCATTGGAAAAGGTTAAAATTACGATTATTTCCACCAGGGCATCTTCCATCGTGTACAATTTGACAACCAATGCCAAGGGTCACTTTTACCGAAGCGGACTCAAGAATGGCACTTATGATGTGCTCTATCAAAAAGATGACTACATTCCCATGAAATCCACCATTCGCCTGCGCATTGGTGAAACAAAGGATATCAGCCTAGCCATAGAACCCTTCCAACAAAAGATGTCCGCTCCATCAAACCTCTTGAAACAGAGTGTGGATCTGATAAATTCAGCGGAGTATGACAAAGCATTGGCTAAAATCACTCAACTTTTTGAAAAAAATCCCAACAATGAAGTTCTCTTCTATTACAGAGCCTATATTTTTGATAAAAAAGGTGAAAAGGAGAAGGCGCTTGCCGATTACCTGAAATCAATTGATTTAAAACCTGACTTTGTTCTTCCCCTCACCTCTGTGGGAAAACTCCATGCCAAACAGGGTAAATTTGCCAAAGCAGTGGAATACTATAAAAAAGCCTATGATCTGAAGCTCACCGATATGGAGAGCCTGTACAATTACGGCGTCTGTTTGTTGAATCTGGGCAAATCCAAGGAAGCATTGGTGGTTTTTGGTAAATTGATCCAGATTGATCCCCAGTATGCAGACGGTTATTATCAGTTGGGCCTGGTGTATCTCGGCCTGGGTAACAACGCCAAAGCCAAGGAAGCCCTCAATAAGTTCCTGCAACTCGATCCTAAAAATAAAGACGCTGAAGTTGCTCAGGAGATCCTTAAAAGCCTCTAATCAACCGCTTTGTCAGTCAGTTTGCGGACTTTATCTGCTTTTGCAGGTATAGTAGAATATTTCGGCATTCCAGAGCTGATTTGCGGCTTTCCTTTGATTTGTGACGGTAATCCACCTGCAAATCATTCATTTCTTTAATTTCCCCATTGGGTACCAGATCAAAACCCGGTTCGATGTAAAGATCACTTTCACCGAACAGGGCTGCAAAGACCTGTAGCACGGCGCCAACCACTTGCAAAACATTGTTGGTTTTGGCCCTGGTTCTTTCAGAGGCAATGGTTTTTGCCTGTTCCAAAAGCAAGGGGGTGGCCCTGTCAAAATTATCCGCAGCGAGGCGGAAGCATTTGCGCGCCTTCTCCAAATCACCATTCTTTTCATAATCCATAGCCAGAAATTTATGGAGTTTGCCAGTTATATAAATATCATCAGCTGTCTCCTCCAGCCTGAACGGCCTGGCACCGGCTTGAATCAGGAGTTTAATCAAGTCCAGGTGGTCATTATCAACTGCATGGTAAAGGGGAGAGTGACCCGGGCGATTGTTAACATTTACCTTTGCACCCCTATCCAGCAGGAGGCGTGTAACCTTAATATCACCCTGAAAAGCTGCCACATGCAGCGGTGTATCCTCATTGTAATAAATATCAAAATCGGCAAACCGGTTGCTGATTCTGTAATTGATATCCGCACCCTTGTCCAATAGATCGTTTATTAACTCCATATCCTGCCAGGTAACAGCATATATCAGCGGAGTCCAGCCCCTTACGTCTTTCTCTTCCAACCCGGATCCCGCATTTATTAAAAGGGGCAGTATCTTCTTACGTTCAAAGCGACAAGCTATAACCATGGGAGTTTCTCCATGGCTGTTTTGAACATAAATATCTGCCCCCCTTTTTAGCAAAAATTCAACGATTTGTTTATCTCCTTTCATACAGGCGGCCATAAGCGATGTGTACCGGTTTCTATTGGCGTGGTTTATTTCTGCGCCTGCCTGAATCAGTGAAACAACAACTTCCAGCTGACCCCTTTCCGCTGCCAGTATGAGCGGTGTTTTTTTTCCGCTTTCCTTCTCAATATCGGTTCGGCCCTCACCAATCAACCGCTGGGCTTCCGTAACATCCCCCTCGGTGATGGCGCGATGAAGTTTGGCCGTACAACCGGCCAGGAGAATGAAGGACACTATCACAAGCAACACAATTTTATTAAACCCCTTCGAGTTTTTACTTATCACAGAATCTTTCCTCCCATGTTTATCCCGAAATTAGGCAAGCAACTTTATTTCCCGATTTATCCGCCGATTTTGTCCATTTTCCGGACATTGGCGAAAAAAAAACCCAAGGGATTGAAAAATATCTACTTAATCCATCTCTCTCATATCTAATCTCTAAATGATGTGGATGTGATCAATCAATACCCTACTTGGGTTCCGGGGGGATTAAATATCTAGTATCGGACTATTAAGGTGAAATAGGATTGTGCCTGTACATACAAAATCGGATGTTTATAAAAGATTTCAATAATCCTGGGGGAGGGTGGGCTGGGTAAGATCTAAGTTACCGAGCCGTCACGGCAATCAGCCAGCCATTTCAGACTTTTTTGATCGAATAAATCCTTATTCAAATTGATGAACCGCTGCACCAGTGCTGCCCCTTTGGAATGGTGCAGGCAACCCAATCCATAGAGAGCTGACAATTGGCAGCGCAAATGATCCAGGGATAAAATCCTACGGATGGTATCAAAAAAGATATCATGGGTTTCTTGAGCCACTGAAGTCCGTGGATAGAGGATGTCATCTGAATCATGCCCCTGACTCTTGCAAAAGGCTTTGGAGAATATCCGCCACCACAGAAAAAAACAGTTTTCCAGAGGTTCGTCCGCTGCTACTTTTTGGACCACATCCTGAAATACCTGATACATCGAACGAATGCAATTATTGCGGTAAAAGGGAGGGATTTCAGTTGACATCAGTAGTGGTGCCACCTCAGAGGGGTAATGGATAATACTCCACAATGCCTGGTTAATCTGAGCCCAGGAGAATAGCGGTACCAGTTCTGAAAGCCGGTTGCACAAAGTGGTAAAATGTTGTATGAGCACCAGGGGCTGCTGGTTTGGTGAAATGAAGGTGTATTTATTCCACACTCTCTTCCCCTTATGAAAGAAGTCAACTTCTCTGTCAAAGAAGAAGCGAACCCACTCCTCGTAACCAAGGGTTGAAAGATCAATCTCCTGCATAATCCCACGCCTAGCCGGAATAAAACCACATGGCTTTCACCACCTGTTTAATTATTATAACAAAAAAGAACTTTTTATTCTCATTTCCATTACCCATTTGTTTGCGGCTGCATGTTGTAAAAGCCATTATTACCAAAAAAAACTGTACAGAATGCAACGGGGAGTTGAAAAAATATCAATAAAATAATATGATATACCTGTGTTGTCCAAATCCAACTCCTCTGTTTTGCTGCTACTGATTATCTTTCTGCTCCTCATTTCCCTCCAATCAAACATATCGGCCCAGATATATCCTCAATTTGGTATAAATTCCTATGTGGGTCCCAACAAATTGTTGTCAATCGCTCCCTGGTTCGGTTTGCGATTCCCCGTCTCCAATGCCTCCTCAGTGATACTCAAATTTAACCAGCAGCAATTATCCTATGAATATTATAACTGGGAAGAGGAAAAAGAACTTGTAGAAAAAAAAATCTCCCACCTGGTGGGCGTGTACTACCTGCAGAAAAACAAGCTGGACCTGTATGCAGCCATCCTTTATTTAATCGGTCAGGATAAATATACGGGATTGGCTCTCGACGCCGGTTTCTCCTACCGTTTATTCCCCAGGTTCAAAGTGGAGGGAGGCATTTACCTGCTAAGTGAAAAATCCAACCTATGGTATCCTGATGAAGCGGTCAGAGATATTAAGCTGACCTCCGTCAGAATTGGCATCCAATATCAAGTATTTAAGAAATTATTCATAAATCCAAAACTTTACTTCGCCAGTAACTCAGAGGATGTTAGTGCCACGGCCTACTCATTGGGTGTTATTTATTTAATAACCGGCCCCCTCTATCTAACAGCCGACTACACCCGCTATTCTGAATCCCAGCAGTACAAGTTCTCGGGAAACTATTTTAACTTTGGACTTAATGCTTATTTTTAAAATTTATATATATTTATATAAGAGAGTAAGTATAACTTTAAGTTATAATAACAAAGAGATTGGCAAAAATGATTAGAAGGGCTGTGGTAATATTGATTATTTGCTGGTGTTCCATTCTCGCTTTATGCGCCCAAAATCTGCTGATTTTATATGACGGTGAGATTAAAAAATCAGAAGCTTATCAGTCAGCCAAATTTACGGCCAACCTGTTGGGCCACTTTTCATTGCAAGAGATTGACACCATCCATTTCAGCCAATACCAGCCCTCGCTGGGACAAAAATATCAATACCTGGTAATCATATCCGATGAAGGATCGAGCCAATTCCCGCAGTCCCTGCTCGCAGATCTGGCTGAAAGACAGGATACCATTGTCTGGATCAACATGAACCTGGACAAACTTCTGGAAATTGAATCAAAAACGTATGGCATCGACTATGTGGACATGGTAAAAAAGGAAAATTGGCAGATAAATTTCAGGGATTTTAAATTTACCAAGGAGGATCCCTGGATAAATGTTATCAACATAAAAGATAAACAACTGGTCAAGGTCTTATCATTTGCCAGGGATGCTTCAGGAACCAAATATCCCTACGTGATTCAAACCGGCAACCTATGGTACATGGCAGATTCACCCTACTCATACGCCAGTGAGGGAGGGCGTTTCCTAATACTGGCCGAACTTTTTCACGATATTCTACAGCAGAATCATATGCAAAACCACCGGGCCCTGGTACGCATTGAGGACGTCAATGCCCTCAGCAAACCAGAAGAATTGCGCAAAATTGCCGACATGTTATCCGAAGAAAAGGTCCCTTTCCAAATTTCAGTGGTCCCAATTTACAGCTCTCCCGACACACGATCAGATATTTACCTGAGTGATGTACCC
>CBFDCH010000105.1:0-7135 GCA_965603235.1 uncultured bacterium
ATCTTCTTGGTTTCCTTATCCACTATGTAAATGGTATCGATATTTCTGGGATTAATAATGATATTGCCCGGTTTAAATCTCTTGTCACCGGCATCGTACCATTTGTTCTCCGGGATAGGGGCAATGGTGTTCATATGCAGCCAGTCTCCTTCGGGAGTCACGGGTGAGTACTTATTCAGATCAAGGTGATTGTGTGCCTGCCACTCCCAGACCACTTTTTTATCCAGATTCACTTCATAAATATCACCCCCCAATTGCTTCTCTTCACTTCCCCGTTTCCGCGCCGGCCACCACAGGGATTCCGCCACATCCTGCACCCGTTTCTGGAACTCCGCGGGGAGCGGTTCATGGGCCAGCAACAAACGATTGTTGTTGGCCAGCACCCGCATGTCATTCATTGATCCTATCCCCTGGTGAGTCCAAACAATATTACCATGCCAGTCGTATTCAACAATGGTTTTTCCCGAACCCACACAGACCAAATGGCCATTGGCCAGAAGCCGGCACCGTTTATTAAAATATGGCATCACCTTCCAGGTGTGCACCACCTTGCCGTTCATATCAATGATGCGGATGTCATCAGGTATCTTACTTTCCGCCCTTTTTTTATAAGAGGCGTGGTTGCCCAGGGAGGCATGATCGGCAATCAGAATGTAAGTGTTGTAACATTCACCGGGTTTGTAAATGGTGGTGCCGGTGGGAAATATGGTTGGATGTGCAAAAACCAGATATGCAAATGAAAGTGCTACCAAAACGAAAAGTGGATAAATTATAGTTTTTTTAATGCTCAATTCTTCCTCCTTTACTTTTAAGCACTGATAAAACATTTTTTAGAATAATAGTATTGTAAAACCACAACAAACATAAGTAAAGGGATTTTTCCCTCCTGAGAAATAGCTGACCCGCCACATTGTGGAAATCCGGGGATTGCCATTCTTTTACCTGTTGAAACATGCTGTTTTTTCCTTTTTTTATTTTTATCAACATTTTCCAGCCATCTGCCTTTCTGGTAGACAAGGTGGTCTCCCCCAGCACTCCATTAAATGATCCGGTATAATGTGGAAATTTGCTGTCTATGTTTTTTTCCACAAAAAAATATTTTTTTTGAAAAAATCAATTTTTTCTGGTAGGATACTAGAGCGACCCGTGCTATGAAAAATAGAGTGGCTTTCCTGGGAGTTATTCTGGTGGGCATATTCCTGCTCCTGGGTTTTTGTAAAAAAGGGGTGAAGCAGGACGATAATTCCCACATTGTGGGTACCTGGAAGCTTGAAGTCCAATATACCGAGGATTCCAACCTCAATTTACCAAAAATCTGGATCTTTACCTTTAACAAGAATGGCCAGGCCCAGTTTTTTTTAGAACCGAGCGGCGCCTATGAGCTGGATGATGAGCAAATTACGTTTGAGTGTGATTTTTTTGACCGGTTCCGCGACAAGGATCACAATTTTATCTTTTTGGGTGATTATACTTCACACGGCTCAGTTTCCATCAGCGGTACCATCAAAGAAGGGAGCCGATTAATCGGCACATTCCGGGCCCAGCCCATCGATAAACCTATTTATTATCCTATCCAGGGCACCTGGGATTTTAATGTGACCATAACAGATTCTTATTCCGCTACCCTGCTGCCCGACCAGTGGCAGTTCATTTTTAGTGAAAGCGGTGAATTATGGTTTTTCAGTGACAGAAAACAGAATTATGATTTTGACGGAATTAATATCCGCTTTCCCTGCCACTATTACCACAATCTCTCCGACCACTCGGCCAAACACCTGATGTTTGTGGGAGAGGTGTTGGATCGGGATAAGATAAGCGGCGTGCTGTACAATGATGTGGGTGATGGCGCGGTAATCGGCACATTCACCGCTCAAATGAAGAGTAAATAAATCCTTCCCCCTGCAAGTCCCAATGAAACAATTCACCATAAACAGGACTATGCCATTATTTCCAGTATAAACCTTGTAAACCCGGGATAGTTGAATTCGTTTTTGGTATATCCTAGAATGAAAAGGGTGAAGCCATTTTTTTCAGGAGAGCAAATGAGAATATGTAAGGGAATCTTATTTTTATTCATTTTTATAATCGTTTGTCCTATAGGAGTCCGGGCGGAACAGGAGAAAGTGGCCACGGGCAGCCAAGGCATGGTCAGCTCGGCCCATGCGGTTGCTACTGAGGCGGGCTTACGTATTTTGAAAAAAGGGGGCAATGCCTTTGATGCGGCTGTTGCTATAGCTGCTACTCTGAACGTGGTGGAACCGGGCAATTCCGGTATGGGCGGGTATGGTACGATTCTTATCTATGATGCCAAAAAAAAGGAGATCCGTTTCCTCGATTCCAGCGGCAGGATTCCCGCCAATCTGAATTCTGATGTGTTTCGCAGACCCTATGCCAATTTTCGTGAAAATCGGCGCGGAGTAAAATCGGTATCAACACCGGGCAATGTCAATGCCTGGTGGGCCATGTCCAAACTGTATGGCAAACTAAAATGGGCAAAATTATTTCTGCCGGCTATAGAAGCTGCGCAAAAAGGATTCACTCTGGATAATCGCAGTGCTCGCTTGATTGAATGGGCGTTTGCCGATTTCCCGGCTCACAGTCAGCTTTTTTATGGCCGTGGGGGCCAACCGCTGAAAGTAGGACAAAAGCTGGTACAAAGGGACCTGGCCAACACCTTGAGGATGGTAGCGGCACTGGGGGCCCGGGTGTTTTACAATGGTAAAATTGCTCACGCCATTGCGGCGGAGATCAAAAGATTGGCTGGGTTTCTCTCATATCAGGATCTGGCCAATGACCGGGCCGAGTGGTGGCAGCCAATCAAACTAAAATACGGGGACTGTACCGTGTATACAGCTTCGCCGCCAAGCACAGCCTTTCCCTCCCTGATCCGGCTGGGATTGATGAATAGTTTTAACGCAGCTGAACTGGAGCATAATTCCACTCCCTTTTTACACCGCTTTATTGAAGCCAGTAAACATGCCTTCTGGTGCAGGTTGAAGTATGCGGGGGATCCGGAAGTGAAGCCGCCTCCCCTGGATCTGCTTCTTTCATCCAAATACTGTCAACAGCAGACAGCCGGCTTTGATTTAAAAAAAGCAAGACCCTTTGTTTATCCGGGTAAAGTAGGGGAACCGGCACAGCATACCACCCACTTTGTAGTGGCGGATGCTCAGGGAAATATTGTGAGCGCCACTCAGACACTGGGCAACCTCTTTGGCAGTCGCATCATGCCCAAGGGTACAGGCATTTGGCTGAATAACTCACTGGCCTACTGTACCTTTGAACCCAAAGGCAACCCCATGGATGCCCACGCAGGCAGGCGCAAGTTATCTGGCGACTGCCCGACAATAATAATTAAAAACGGCCGTCCCTGGGCAGCACTGGGTACGCCGGGCGGACACACTATTGGTCAGACCGTGCCGCAAATGGTGATGAACCTGATCGATTTTAAAATGGATATCCAGGGCGCCATTTCAGCCGCGCGGGTCAGTTTTGTAGAGCCGGATACAATTGCTGTTGAAGAAGGAATTGCCAAGAAGGTGATTCTTAACCTGAAGGCAATGGGTCACAAGGTGCGGGTCATCCGGCTCGGATTGGGGAATGCCCATGGCCTTACCATTAAATATAATAAAAACGGGGAACCGGAAACTTTTCACGGCGCTGCGGATCCCAGGGGGCAGGGCCTGGCCAAAGGATATTGAATTTAAGGGGATTTTCATTTACAATTTTTAAATGGATGCAAACAGCAAGGGAAATTCCCGCCGCCTCTATTTTTTGGTTTTCATTTTATTGATTGTGGCCGTCCTTTACTTCAGCGGCCTGATCACCCCGGGTAAGATCAATGTACAGGTTAAAAAAGAGATGTTTGTGCGCAGCAATTATAGTTTTATTGCTGAACATTGGGCAGAGAAAAAACTCCAGCAGCTGAGGGAGAGGGAAAATTACAAGGATTTAAAAACCACCCATCAATTCGATTTTTTCCTGCAGCTATGCAATTGGGTGCACAATCAGTGGCAGCGCTCCGTGCCGGATCCCTATCCCCTGAACAATGCCATAGATATTCTGGATGATATACGGAGCAAAAAAACCGGTGGATTTTGCGGACAATACTCATTTGTGCTGGCAGATGTATTAAAATCTCTCGGTTTTTTTAATGTGCGTTACGCGGAATTGTGGAGCAACCAGGGCCGGAGCCACTTTGTAGTGGAGGTATGGAGTGATAGGTATGAAAAATGGTTAATCCTGGATGCAGATTACAATATTTACTATGAGATGGTCGAGTCCGGGATACCGGCCAATGCCCTGGAAATCAGGGCCTCACTCTTTGATGGCGCCAAGGTGATCGCCCGTTCAGCGACAAAAATAAATAAGGTGGCTGAAGGACTGCAAAAGGATTTGTATGCAAATTTTGCTGTTTCCATGAGATCTGACCTAATCAGAAATACCAAACCCCTCACTGTGACAGACCGCTTTAACACTTTTCTATTTTATCTGGATGATTGCACCAATCATACCTTCTTCGGGCAAAAAATTCCTTACCGCAACATTACTACCCGGCCGGGAGATGTCTACTATGACTGCAATTTTGTACGCATCAACCATACTCTGGATAAAGGGGGTAACTCTGTGTCGATCAATTTTTCGACAGACAGCTCCATGCCCCATTTCAAATCTTTTGTGGTGAGAACAAACCAGGGCCAGTGGCAACATATTACGGGTGATTCTTTTGTATTGAAACCGGAGCAATCGCCGCATCGGCTAGACGTGGCAGCGGTCAACATGTTTAACCGCATGGGATGTATAAATACCCTTGTTGTCAATTTTTAGATTATTTGTCTGGCAGCAAACCTTCCTGACGGAGTTGAGTCAGGATACGGGCCACGCTTTTGGCACGGTCCATGGTGTAAAAATGGATACCCTGCACTCCATGGTTGATTAAATCGCGGCATTGCTGCAGGGCAAACTCAACACCAAATCCGGCCACTGCTTTCTTATCATCAGCGGGCAGCCCGGGCAGGCCCTTTCTCACCTGTGATGTGATAGTGGCTCCGCATAGTGCGGCCAGGGTTTCCATCATCTTGATACTGTAAATGGGCATGACACCGATAATAATGGGTATGTTGATCTTCTTTTGCCGGCAACGGTCAAGGAAGCGGTAATGAAAATCATTGTCGTATGTATATTGTGTGATGATAAATTGGGCCCCTTTGTCCACCTTTAACTTGAGAAATTCGATATCCTGGACCAGGCCCACTGCCTGGCGGTGGCCTTCCGGGTAGCCGGCCGCACCCAGCACCAGGTGGTTGTTCTTTTTAATAAAGCTCAAAAGATCGGTGGCATGAGGGAAGCTGCCGGGTTGCTGGGAATCGGGATTTTCTTGAGGCTGGTCGCCGCGCACACAAAGCAGACCGTCGATTTCCAGGCTGCGATAATCATTAACAAGGGATGTAACCTGATCGGGCTGCAGCCCCCAGGCTGCCAGATAGGGGACTACCGGCAGGTTTTTCTCTTTTTTCAGCTTTTTAACCAGGTTATATGAGCCCTGGCGTGTGGAACCACCGGCAGCAAAGGTGACTGAGGTAAAATCGGGTTTAAATTCTGCCAGGGAATTGATTACGGCTTCCAGTTTATCTGCCCCTTTTTCATCCCGGGCCGGGAAGAATTCAAATGAAATGGTCGGGGAATGACCGGATTGCCACGCATTCATCAAAGCCATGAGTTTGCTCCCTTTTAATGAATTAACTCCCCCCATTTTTACATAGTCAAAAAAAAAATTAAAGGGTTTGCCAATTGGACAGGTGCGAAGATGTGTGGTAAAATTGGGTTTCTTTTTTACTTCAATGTGGAGGTTACGTACATGCCTTTTCTGAATTTTAATGGGAGACAACTGGAAGTCAACGAAGAGGGTTTTCTGTCCAAGCCGGATGAATGGAACCAGGAAGTTGCTGCTTTCCTGGCCCTGGAAGAAGAGGGAATCGAAGCTCTCAATGATCAGCACTGGTCAGTAATTAATTTTATCCGTGAATATTACCTGGAAAAAAATCTGGCGCCCATGGTACGGCTTATCTGCAAAACCACAGGATTGAAGTTGAGGGAAATCTATGAGTTGTTCCCCTCCGGCCCGGCCAAGGGGGCTGCCAAACTGGCCGGCCTGCCCAAACCAGACGGCTGCGTGTAAGTGGCGAAGGGTTCTATTGATGATTCTTAAAATAGCGGTCATACTCTCTTTCCTATTCTCAATAATATCACTGGCTTTTTTGGTCTTTCGTACCTTTGGTTTTGGAAAAGCCACCCATTTTGCCCATGCCCAGGGTACTAGCCGCAAGGGCATTCAATATGCCATGGGCAGAGGCATGACTCCCTGGGAAAAGGAGAGTGCCGGCAGGCACCTGCTCACCTATGCAGCGGGGATTTTGTACCATACCGGGGTCTTTATAGCGCTCCTTTACCTGTTCTTTCTGGTGGTAAATATTGCTCTCCCCACCTGGACGGGCATCATTTTTCAATTGGCCTTCTCCGTGGGTTTGCTGTTTGGTATCTCTCTGCTAATTAAGAGATACATTATCAAGGAGATGAGGGCCATCAGTTGCGTCGATGATTATGTGGCCAATTTATTGGTGGATGGATTCCTGGCTCTGGCTCTGGTTCATACATTTGCTCCAGGTATTACTCCTCTTTTTTACATCTGGTCTGTCCTGATGTTTTTATATATGCCCATGGGTAAAATCCGCCATTGCTTTTTCTTTTTTTACGTGAGAATCCTGTTTGGTATATTTTTTGGCCGGCGTAATGTTTTCCCGCCCCAAAAAAAGGTTGGGTGAAATTATGAGTAAACAGAGTGAAACCCACAGCAAAGATGAATTTGTTGAAAAAATAGAACAATTATCCCCTGAGGAGAGGGACAAAGCCCTTAGCGTATTCAAGGGAAAAATCCATCGGGAATATGCCGCTTACTTGAACTCCTGTGTTCACTGCGGTTTGTGCGCTGACTCCTGTCATTATTATCTGACGGATGGGGATATTAAATCCATGCCAGTCTATAAGCTGGGATTGGTTACCAAGGTGTTTAAGAAGTATTTCAGTTTTATTGGCCGAACATTACCCGGTTTGGTTGGTGCTGAAGAACTGAGTAATG
>CBFDCH010000106.1:0-7129 GCA_965603235.1 uncultured bacterium
TTTTGAAAATTTCAATACTGGTATAAACCATATGTATCCTGTCTCTGTTGGTGACATCTTCAAGATCAAATATGGAAAAAATCCGTTTTTTTACCGGTTGGGGCAAAATGATAAGCACAACGATTAGTAGAGGAACCGCGATGATTAAAATTTTGGGTTTATAATAGACGATGAAAGCTCCAACAGCAACACAGATACCCACCCAGGCACCACGGGTGAGTGAGAAAGATATTGCCACAGCCAGAATTGCCAGTCCGGAGCCGATAAGGATTTGTCGTTTTTTATGGCGCAGGTAAAAAAGGTAAACCAGGAAGAATATAAAAACCAGCATCAGCAGGCCTGAAAAGGTCATCCAATGGGAGGAGAATCCAATCAGGCGGTAGTCGGTATCAATCCGCCAGGACTTCATGGTCATATACAATCCTTTAAAAGCCGGGATCAATGTGGATACAAACAGGACTGCCAGCGACAGATCAAGCTTCGTGCGAGAGTCCAGGACACATATAACAACCGGAATGAGGAGGAATATAAAAATCTCTTTGTTGTCCTTCAGGCTATTGAGGAAATTCTGGGAAAAAATGGTTGAAATCAGGGTAAAGCCAATGAAAATTAGAAAATATTTAAAATAAGCCGGCAGGATCGGAAGTTTTTTTTCAATGATGATTTTTCTGCCGAAGAGAAAGAGGAGAAGGGTAAAACAGACATAACTGACAAAAATTGAGAGATTGATAGAGAACAAAAACAACAAAAGAGTATAAAAGGCCAGTTGATCAAAGAAATTGTTGGATAGCTTCATAGGCATCGTTCACTTTAATATTTTTCATGCATTTTATTGTATCATATTTGCATTTTTTTTGAGAACAGGGGATACAGTCGAGATCCAATTGCAGGATGATCACCCGCTCTTTTCGCCAGGGGCCGCTGATAGCCGGAATGTTGGGCCCGTACATGGCTACTATTGGAGTGGCGCTGAGCGAGGCCAGATGCAGGGGTCCGGAATCAGCGCCAAAGTAGACGTTGGAATCGGCTATGACAGAGAGGGTTTCTCGCAATCCAAGTTTGCCGGTTAAATTACTCACGCCGGTGAATTGGGCGAGATGAGCTCCCCGCTGTTGTTCTTCCGGACTGTTTCCAATAAGGAAAATGTGATGATTATCACGGATAAACCGTTTAATCAAAGCCGTGAAATTGTCCAAACCCCAATCACGAAATTTCTTTTTTGCACCCAGATGAATGGCTATTTTCCGGGCTGAATCGGGTAGGTGCAGATCTAGCTGCAATTTTTTGATGGTGAGTGGTGGGTAGGGGGGGATTTCATCGATTGCTATGCCGGTCTGTGTGAGCAAACGGGCCTGGTTGTAAACAGAGTGTGTGGGTTTGAGGGAGGTTTTTCTCGGGATCAAGTGGTTATAGGCCCAGTTTCGGTTGGGTGTTTTGTAACCAATTCTGGATTTTGCTCCGGTCAGGCGCGAGAGCAGTGCACTTTTGGGGCCTGAATGAAAATCAATGACTGTATTGATCTGCAGTTGCCTTATCCTCTTTCGAAAATTCAGCAGGTCCCTGATGCCCATTTTATGGGGGATAATAATTGTTTCGTGGACAGCAGGCAGAATATCCGCCACTTCGCTGAATTTTTCCTCCACAACATAGTAGATGCGGTGCTGGGGATATTTTTGCCTGTAGAGGAGCAGGGAGGGGATGGTGAAGATGATATCACCGAGCAGTCTTAAGCGTAGAAACAGGATATTTTCCATATTCAGGTGTGAAACAATCGAGTCAGCGCCGGGCCTTTATGGCAGTATTGCTTCCTCTTTTAACATGACCGGGATTCCGTTCCGAATAGGGTAAATTCGTTGACACTGGTTGCATTTTAGACCATGATGCTCGGTTTTATATTCAACCATCTCAATTTCGGTTTTACAGAGAGGACACACAAGTATGTCCAATAATTCTTTGGAAATAATGTCGTTATTTTCCATATTCATTTGCTACCTTCACCTTGGAATACAACCTGATTTTCTCATTTTAGACAATCTGTGTCAAATTTTGCCACTGCGAAGTATACGGGCAAAATTCGGGAGGCGCATCGCGCCCACATTATTAAGCCACTGCGAAGTATACGGGCAAAATTCGGGAGGCGCACTCCGCCTACCTTTTCAACAATGCAAAATACAAGACCTGATCCCATCCACTCATCCGCCGAGTTGACAGGGGCTTGGAGCTGGAATAGAATGGGGAAGGATGGTTCATGAAGAATAATATTATATATTGTGTGGTTTTAATTATTTTTGTGACGCTCCTGCCTGCAGAAAAATCCATTCAGGACCCCCATTATCCATGGCTGGGAAAATATAATCATAATCAATCGATCAAGGCCAGAATCGTACTTCCCCAGGGGTATGAGCGGGTGGAGGCGGTTTCAGGATCTTTTGGACATTGGCTGCGGATGCTGCCGTTGAAAAAGGGAAATCCGCCGGTCTTTTTGTATAACGGTAAAAAGAAAAGCAACCAGACAGCCCATGCAGCGGTAATAGATATTGATGTGGGCAATAGTGACCTGCAACAATGCGCTGATGCTGTGATACGGTTACGGGCAGAATACTTCTTTGCCAGGGAGAAATTCAATCTCGTATCCTTTCGTTTTACCAGCGGTCATCAGGCCAGTTTACAAAAATGGCAGCAGGGATTCAGGCCCAGGATTAGGGGGAATACTGTTACATGGACAAAAACGGCAAATACAGATAAGACTTATCAAGGCTTTTGCAAATATCTCAACACCGTGTTTACCTACGCCGGTTCCTATTCTCTCAGCCGGGAATTACAACCGGTTTCCAACAAGGAGAGTATGCAAATCGGTGATGTTTTCATCCAGGCCGGTTTTCCAGGACATGCAGTGATGGTGGTGGATGTGGCAAAGAATAAAACAAACGGCGACACCATATTCTTATTAGCCCAGAGCTATATGCCGGCCCAGGAGGTGCACCTGCTAAAAAACCCCTTAAACCCTACTTTAAGCCCATGGTACCACTACCAACCGGAAAAGGCGTTGGTCACTCCGGAATGGCCCTTCAAACCCGGTCACCTCAAACGGTTTAAGTAGTAGGGATCAAGGCCATTGTTAATGGTTTTTGTGATATAATAGGGCAATTCTATTAATGGTTTGATAAATAATGGATTTTTTTACTATCATAATTACTGCCCTGGCCCTCTCCATGGACTCGTTTTCTGTGGCCATTGCTCTTGGTTGTGAGGGACGCTGTTTAACCTGCTGGCAGCAGTTCAGAGTGGCTCTGGTTTTTGCCTTCTTCCAGTCCGGTATGCCTTTGATCGGCTGGCTGGGAGGGAGCAAGCTGGCAACTCTTATTAAAACCTATGACCATTGGGTGGTTTTGGCCCTGCTGGGAGCTATTGGCGGTAAGATGATCTACGAATCCTTCGGGAAAAAAGAGTGCACCATGAATCCCAAACCCCTGGCCTTGATGGTGGTTGTTGGTCTGGCCCTGGCCACCAGTATTGATGCCTTGGCAGTGGGCATTGGTTTTGCCCTGCTGCAGATTCCTATGGTCACCGCTGTAGTTATCATTGGCGTGGTCACGCTGACGGCCGTTGTGGTTGGCATTCGCTTTGGCAACAGGCTGGGGCCCCTTTTCGGCAGTCGTGTGGAACTGATCGGCGGTTTGGTCCTCATCGGCATCGGCCTGAAAATCCTGGTCGAACACTTAATCAATCATGTATGAAAAATGAATGGCCAATGCCAGTTTCGTTGGGGCTGTTTGTTTTTTTGTTGAAATTAAAGGATTTTTTTTTTAAAATATGAAAAATGGCTTCATTTTTTGAAGATCATGGAGGAGGTAAACCATGAAAAAAAACTTTCTTAGAATAATCCTGATTTTAGTCGTATTATCTCTTTTGTATTCTCCCCAGCTTGTGGCCAAGAAAAAAGCGGTCAAAGTGAATCTCAAAGGATTTGCCAAGTTTGTAGAGCGGGAGATGAAGGTATGGCAGGTGGTGGGAACAGCTGTGGCCATAGTTAAGGATGGCAAGGTGGTTTTTGCCAGAGGTTTCGGCAACCGCGACAAAGAAAAGGGGCTTAAGGTAACAGCAAATACATTGTTCGCCATTGGTTCATGCAGCAAGGCATTTACCGCAACCCTCTTGGGCATACTGGTGGATGAAGGTAAATTAGAATGGGACAAGCCGGTAAGGGATTACCTGCCAGAATTTAAATTAAAAGATCCCTTTGCCTCTCAGCAGATGACTCCAGTCGATCTGGTATGCCACCGATCAGGTCTGCCACGACATGACATGGTCTGGTACAATTCGTTTGCCTCAAGAGCAGAACTCATCGCTCGACTCCAGTACCTGGATCCCACCTTTGGATTTCGTACTCGCTACCAGTACAATAACCTGATGTTTATGACTGCCGGTTATCTCGCGGGCCAGCTTTGCGATTCAACATGGGAAAAATTGATCCAAGAGAAGATTTTCACTCCACTGGGTATGAAAAACTGTAATTTTTCCGTTGAGGATTCAAAAAAGGCCGCGGACTTCTCCTTACCATACTCCAAATTAAAGGAAAAAATAAGGAGAATACCCTTTAGAAATATTGATACTGTTGGACCAGCCGGTTCCATCAATGCCAGCGTCAGTGAGATTGCCAAATGGATTCTTATGAATCTCAACAAAGGAAAGGTAGGTAAAAAACAGATAATTTCACCTGGAAACCTGACAAAAATCCATTCGCCCCAGATGGTAACGGGTGGTGGATTGAGTGGTTCGAAGGAGTACACCTATTCTACCTATGGCATGGGATGGGGTCTGGGGACTTACAGAGGCCAGCCCGTTTTGGCACACGGAGGTGGCATCGACGGATTTGTTTCAAGTATCTCGTTTTTACCCAGGAATAATGCTGGTGTAGTTGTTCTCACTAATTATGATGGTGGCGGTGGGCCCTTGTGTTCAGTTATCCGTTACAATGTTTATGACCGAATTCTTGGTAAAAACCAGATCTCCTGGTCAAAAAGGATAAAAGAGCGTCAGGAAAAAAACAAAAAAGAGGCCGAAGAGGCCAAAGCAAAGAAGAAGGATACCCGTATTTCCGGAACCAGTCTTTCACATCAACTGGCTGACTATACCGGTACTTTCAGAAATCCCGGATATGGAAAAATAACTATTAAGAAAGAGAAAGATAAATTGATAGCTGTTTTTAACAAACTGATCTTAAGAGGATCTCACTACCATTATGATATTTTTGAATTTATCCCCGATTCAAGCCCTGATCAACGTATAAAAGTCACCTATCTTACTGATGTTAAGGGAAATATCAGTAAAATGACCATACCCTTCCAACCTGGGGCCAAAGACATCGAATTCGCGCGTGTTGCCGACAAAAAGATGAAAGACCGGAAATTCTTGGAACAATTTACAGGAGAATACGAACTGTCAGGTCTCACGGCAACGGTAACACTCAAAGGCAAAGGAATCCTGGTTTTGACCGTACCTGGCCAACCCAGTTATGACCTGGTTCCATATAAAGGTACGGAATTTAATATTAAAATCCTTAAGGGATACAGTATAAAGTTTATCCTGGACCAGGCCGGTAAAGTAACAGCCTTTGAATCTCATCAGCCGAACGGAGTCTTTACTGCCAAAAGAAAAAAATGATCCAGTATGATATTTATCGGTGGTGTGCAAACAAGAAAAAAAATAGTGGCCCGGGAATCCCGGATTTGTCCAAATTGTCATCATCATGAGATGCAGCAAATCAGGGTGGATCATTATTTCGCTCTCTTTTTTGTCCCTTTGTTTCCTGTGAAGCGGGGGAAACCTTTCTGGCAATGCGCCAAGTGCCAAGCCCCGGTTGACAATACCGATTATAATGACTCTGGAGGGGCAGGTAAGTGTCGTTTTTGTTCCGGTACCATCCATGGCGATTATGCATATTGTCCCCATTGCGGTCGTTCACAATAATAAAAATTTATCCTCCTGAAACCTTTTTTCCCTGTACAACATCTAAGGGAATAGAGAATGCAAAATGAAACAGGAGGCATTGATGATAAGTAAAAGTAGCTTGATTCAATCAAGGCGTTTGTTGGTTGTTTTTTTGGTAATCATTTTTGTTGCCAGTTCATCACTCTTACTGAAAGCGGAAAATAGTGACGAGAAAGGTTATTTGGGTGTCCATGTGGCCGCTTTATCCCAGCAGGACAAAGAAGACCTGGGTGTTGGTTTTGGCGTTCTGGTTACCGATGTTGTTAAGGATAAGGCCGCAGACAAGGCTGGTATCAAGGAAGATGATGTGGTCTTGTATTTTAATGGCGAGAAGATTCGTCGTACCCAGGACCTGGTGGATGCGGTACGCGATACCAAGCCGGGCGACAAGGTTAAAGTGAAACTGCTGCGTAAGGGCAAGAAATTGGATATCAAAGTCATTGTGGATAAATACCAGTCTCTGATCGGTAAATTGATGACCCGCAAAAGTGGCAACCGGCTGTTGTGGTTTACCGGAAGCGGATACCTGGGGATTCAATTGCACCAGCTGGATTCCGACCTGGCCAAGTATTTTGGCGTGGCTGAGAAAGAAGGTGCCCTGGTTTTAAAAGTGGTGAAGGAGAGCCCGGCTGAGAAAGCTGGTTTTAAGACTGGTGATGTGATCGTGGCCATTAATAAAAAGGAAGTCACTTCACCGGAGGATGTACAGGAAATCCTGAGTGATAAGGAAAAAGGCGACACGGTTGATATCAGTGTGGTCCGTCATAAGAAGAAAACCCAAATCAAGGCTGAGCTGGGCCATGGGCCAAAGCTACGCTCCTTTGGTTTCTTCAAAGATTTTGGTAAAAAGCTCCATTTCAGGGTTCCCAGAGCCCATTTTGAAGTTCCTGAAATTGATTTTTACATCCCCGATTTTAAGGATTTTAAATTTCATGTCTACAAATGGAAGGATGGCTCCAAAAAGAAAATAAAAAAGAAACTGAAGGATGTTAAGAAAAAACTGAAAAAGGAAAATTATCACACCTTTGACTATATCACCATTTGAGATAGTGTGATTATTACCTCCCCAAACACACATATGGATGTGGTAGGAGTTGGACAGGGACCTAACCCCAAGGTTCCTGTCCAATCCCTGCTA
>CBFDCH010000107.1:0-7121 GCA_965603235.1 uncultured bacterium
ATTTGTTCATTACTGGATTTGAAATGCCAGTTTACCGGCAGATCAATGTTCGATATAAATGCCGATGAGAAGCGAGTCCGCAAATTTTATTACTATAAATGGAAACATACAAACTGGAAAAAAGAATACTTTGATCACCTGTATGAATATATTGTCCAGGGGCCCATTTTTGATTTAAATTCCTGGCATAAAGGAAAAATATTGTTGCCCCTAGGAGCAAATCAGAGTAAGTAAAATCCTGGATTAAAGTTGATACATTGTATCTAACAGATCCCCCCATTAAGGAGTGACGCAGTGCGTCAACCCTAATTTTGCCCGTATGCTTCGCAGTGGTTTTGATAATGTAGGGGCAGCGCCCCTTCCCTAATTTTGCCCGTATGCTTCGCAGTGGCAAAATTCCCCCAAATTATTGCTTTAATGGGTATTTTTGCTATAATTATTGCGGTCGTTGCTGTTATAAAAACAGCTCTCCCTGTTTGAGTGACAATATATGCAAACAAAAAAAATAATTAAATACATACTCTCTCTGTTCCTGTTGGTAACGGTTGTCTTAATCCTCCTTGGTATCAGACGAAATTCCGGAGACTCCCAGTTGTCAGAAATTGAAGCCACGAGCAAGGGGATGGTATATTCCCTGTTTAATAATAACAATGAAAAGATTCTGGCGCTGCAATGTCAGGAGTCGCAGCGGGAATCCAGAGACAGGGTGTTAATGAAAGAGATTCAGGCCACTATTTTTAAAGGAGGCCAGAGAAAAAAAGACATTCATATATATGGCGAAAGTGGGTATGTTGCCAATAATATGCACAATTTTACAATCACCGGCAAAGCCCGGGTGTTTGCCAAAGATTTTTATTTAAAAAGCGACAATTATTCTCTCAAGGACAGAGATGTTCTTACCAGCCAGTCAGGGGTGGATTTTAAAATAGAATCCCTGACCGGCCGGGCTTTAGCTGGTATGAAAGTCAGTTTACTCAGAAACATAGTGTTTCTTTACCGGGTAAATGGTATTTTTGAGAGACTGGACAATCCCTTTTATTTTCATGGCGACACTCTGAAATTCCGAGACGATTCAAGGACAGTAACCCTGGAAAAAAAAGCATCCACTCAGGGCCCGGAAGCTGTTTTAATGGCCCGGAGAATACGTATGATTTTTTCCGAGGAATACCGTCACCTCAGGGAGGCCACAGCCACCGGCCGGGCCCGTTTTTCCTGGGAACGGGATAAAGGCGCGGGCAAGGAGTTTTGGCAGATAAAGTCTGAGCGGATAAGAAATGTTTACAATTCAACGGGTATTCTTAAGAGGACCCTGGTTGGGGAAAATGCCAATATCAGGTTAAAAGACAATAAAAATTCACTGGCAGTTTTATCCAGCAAGATTGAAATTGATTTTAATACAGAGACCAATACCATCTCCCGTGTCCATTGCCCGGTACCTTCCACAATAAGTAATAAGGGGAAAACCAACTTTGAAATAAAGGGCTCAAAAGCGACGATAACATATAATAAGCAAGGAGAGATAGATAATTGCCGTACCCGCAAGGGAACAACCTTCAGGCTGAATGAATACGCCGGCTCAACCACCTCCATCCAATATGATCTTAAGAAGGAATCCGCGGATTTAAAGGGAAAAGATTCGCTGGTTAGACACAAAGGGTATGAATTTAAATCCTACCTTTTTCATATTGATGTAAAAAACAACGTTATTTCAACGGATGAGCGGGTTATATCGGTCATTGAGCTGGAAAAGCAAAATGATTTGTTCAGCAAAGACCCAATCTTTGTAAGTGCCAATGGCCTTAAAATAATGGAAAAATCGCAGAGCTTTAAGTTTCATGGAGACGTGAACCTTCTACAAAAGGATGTATCCCTCAAGGCTGATTGGTTTGAGATAAAGGATGACAATATTATGATTGCCACGGGAAATGTAATCCTGCAATTTATGAATGAAAGCAAAGAAATGTCTATTGAGGGAGACTCGCTGGTTTTTGAAACTCAAAAAAAGGATATTGAAATCAAAGGCAAGGGGATATTGAAGAATGGCGATGATTTATTGAAAGCAGATTGGATTTTAATACAATTTGATAATAATAGCGAAGTGACCCTTGTGTCCGGCAATAAAAATGTAATCTTCAGCAGCGATGATTATTCCGGAAAATCAAAACAAATATATTGGCAGTTGGCCAAGGGATTTGTGGTTTTTAAAGAATCAGCTCAGATATCCAAAAAAGGGAGCGGGGTAGCCAAGGGGGAAGATTTACGCCTCGACTTAAAAGCCAAAAAAATCACCGTAATAGCCGGCGACCGTGAACAGGCCGAAACGATTATAAAATAATTTTCCTGCTGGCCATGACTCTATTTCAAGCTATATCTGTGCAGTTCCCAAACCTCTTCATCCTCATTTTCCACCAATAGATAAAAATTCTGATTGTAGACCATGGAGGGGAACTGGAAGTCCATACCATATGACTGCGGATAGGGGACAAATATACGCTTCAGCTCATTTCCCCTTAGATCCATAATGATGCACTCGGTGTTGGCCCCTTTTAGCTTGTAAGTAAATATATAAATACGGTCACTATCAACTGCCAGCTCCTGGATCGGGGGATAAAACTTTTTAAATGATATTTGATTTTTTAAAAAATCCCAGAATTGTTTGAAGTTGGGGTTTATTTTAAAGGATTTGATGGTTTCCTCTTTATAAGCGGACGACACTTTGATGGGAGTATGCTTTTTCTCAATTTTATATAAATGCTTGCCCGTATCATCAAAAATCCGGATTACAAATCCCTCTTTGCCAAAAGGAATATACACCCGGTTTTTATAGCCTACGGGGAAAAAGGGTGCGAAGGGAAATTCAAATTTCATTCCAGGTCCAACACTGATATCAGAAACGTAAAGATCTTTGACCTTCTTGAGATTTTTATCGAAGATGCAAGCTCCCAGGGCTGGTAAACCATCCTTCTGCGTCATGGTTGTTGAAGCCAGATATTTTTCTCCCAGGGGCATCAGAGAATCGTTGGCATCAATACGCATCTCCTTGATGAATTTGCCATGTTTACCATATATGGACAATTTGGCCATGCTGCTGATATAAACTTTGTCATTAACCGGGGTGTAAACCAGGGGGCCGCCAAAGGGATTTTTCTTTAGTTCTTCCGGCCCTTCTCCTTCCTTGCCGAATTTGGTGATATATTTAAAATCCCCGAATGAATAGACATGAAAGGTGATTTTTTCGTTTACATACAGGCAATTGTTGCCGATTAACATGCTGTCCGGCTTGACAATCTCTTTAAGGGTAGCAATTTTTTCTGCCCATATGCTCATGGAAAGGGCGAAAATTAATAAAAGAAAAACACACCTTTTCATTTTTTCCCTCCTCAGAAGTGTAAATCTATATTGATACATCCTGAACTCAAACTCTGATGAACGCTTCTTTTAAAAAACTATTGTCCCCTTTTGTTGTACAGATATTTAAAAAATTCAAAGTCCGTAGTTAGAATTTTTTTCATACTGGGGAGCAGCTTCTGGTATTGAACCAGAGCCATCCAGAAATCGGCAAAACCAGGATCTTTGCTGTAAGACCGGTTGCGGATGTCCAGGGCTTCGCCATCAGCTTTGGCTTTTATCTCTTTTGCCCTTCTTTCTGCCTCTGATACAATGGTAAGCAGCTCTTTTTCCCTTTTTCCCAGCCATTTGGCTTTTTCACCTTCTCCAGCGGACCGGAAAGCCTGAGCGATCTGGCTCCTCTCTTTAATCATCCGGTTATACACACTCTGGGTCAGGTCATCGGAATATTTTATTTGGCGGATGATAATATCAATTAATTCAACGCCTTTTGGGGTATCTTTTTTGGCGGCCATGAGCATTTCGTCGGATAATTTTCCCCGTCCTTTCTTAATCTCTTCATGCTTGAGATTGGTAAAGGTTGAAATCACTTCAATGACGGGGCTGGCGCCTTCAATTTCATCTGATTGGAACACATTCGTACGTTTTATCTCGTTGATAATGTTGGAATGTCTGATGGCTTCCCTCAACATGTTGCGGGAAATGATGGTCCTGACACTGGAATCGATGACATCATCCAGCAATGTCATGGCCCTATTAATACTACCAACTTCCTCATAGAACAATTTGGGGTCGGATATTTTCCAGCGGGCCGTGGTATCCACCCAGATAAATTGATTTTCCTGGGTGGGTACAATCTGTGCTTCACCATCCCATGACTGGATCTTTTTGGGAAATTTACTTATTTTGTCAATAAAAGGGACCTTTAATTTCAGGCCTGCTGTGCTTTCTGTCCTCACGATTTTGTCAAACCGTTTGACAACCGCCAATTCCCCTTCCTGAACAATAAAATAGGGTCCCATGAGAACAAAAACAACGATCAGGGCGATGATGATTATGGAATAGATTTTTATCTTTCTCATTTTTCCCCTCCTTTCTTATCTGTATTCAGGGATTTAAAAGGAATGAAGTTTTTTAATTTCTTATCAATGATTTCCACCTTGTCAAGCTGCTTGAAAATGTCTTCAAAAGCTTCATAATAGAGCCGGGTACGGGTGATGGAGGGATGTTTTTTGTATTCACCATACACAGCCAGGAACCGGTAGATATCTCCTTTGGCTCTGTTCACTTTTTCAACGGCATACCCTTCCGCCTCCTGGATTGTTCTCTGGGCCACACCCCGGGCCTTGGGAATAGAAGTGTTATAGGCCTCTTTTCCTTCGTTAATTAAACGATTTCTGTCCTGAATGGCCTTGTTGACATCTTCAAAAGCATCCTGGACAGATCCTTTGGGGGGTACAATATTCTGGAGTTTTACCCGGTCCACTTTAATCCCCAGTCCGTACAGGTTAAAAAACTCATTCATCTTCACTTTGCTTTTGTCCTGAATGTTTTCTCTCTCAGAGCTGATGACATCAAAGATGGTTCTGTCACCGACCAACTGGTTGATAACCGATTGGGAAATATCCCGTATCGTCTTGGTCTGGTCTTCCACGTTAAACAGCCACTTATTGGGATCGTTTATTTTGTACTGGATGATCCATTCCACATCCACAATATTCAGGTCGCCGGTCAGCATGACCGATTCCAGGTTAAAATCCCTGGCTGCATATTGAGTGCGGATGCCGGCCTGGCGGGTTCTGAAACCAAACTCCTGCTTCAACGTTCTCTGCGTGGGCACATTCAAGTTTTTTTCAATACCAAAGGGCAATTTGAAATGCAGTCCGGGTCCTGCAATGGATTTGAATTTTCCAAAACGCAGCACCACTGCCTGCTCCTGCTGATCAACGGTATAATAACTGGTAGCCAATACAATTATTAGGAAAAGTACGATAACCCCGATAATAACCATCTTGGGGGTCGTTTTTTCGCGGATTTTTTGTCCGAATTTTTCAAAATCAAACTCTTCTACCATTTTACCTCCTTCTTAAGTTTATATATTTTTATAATCGATAAAGTTGCTGGTCTAATTGTACTCTTTTTGCAAATAATTGCAATAGCGGGACCGTTGCGTCAGATTGAATCATTGGCTTTTTTGGATTCAAGGATGAGAAAGATGATGGTTTCTCTTAATTCAGGCTCAATCCGCTTTTTTTAAAAGGCGGACAAACTCATCTTCGCTGATAACGGTAACTCCCAATTGCCTGGCTTTAGCCAATTTTGAGCCGGGGGATTCGCCGGCCAAAAGGGTGGTTGTTTTGGCAGACACCGCTGTACTTATCCGGCCGCCCCTCTTTTCGATTGCCTCCACAGCCAGGGTGCGGGGAATAAAATGTTTAAAAGTACCGGTCAATACCCAGGTTTGATTGGCAAAAATTTCCTCTTCTTCCCGGGTTTTGTCTAAAGTGGCAACAAAATTCAAACCAACCTGCTGCAGGTCTTGAATTAATTTAAGGTTTTCCGGTTGGGTGAAATGTTTAATGATCATATGAGCAGAAATGTCACCGAACCCTTCCAGGGAGGAAAAGAGTTCCGCATCACCTTTTTTGACGCCATTAATGATTTTTTCGATAGAGCTAAATCCGTGGCGGATCAACTCTGACACCGCTTTTTCTCCCAAACCGTCAAAGCCCAGAGCAGTCAACACTTTGTGGAAAGGCATGGCTTTGCTTTTTTCCACGCTCTCTTTGATGTTGCTGATCTTTTTTTCTTTAAAGCCCTCTTCTTCTATCAGCCGGTCGTAATTAAAGAGGTAGATATCCGGAATGCGCATGATGAAACCTCGATTAAATAGAAATTTCATGGTTTTTTC
The DNA here is from genome assembly GCA_965603235.1 of uncultured bacterium. Lineage (GTDB taxonomy): Bacteria > Acidobacteriota > Aminicenantia > UBA2199 > UBA2199 > CBFDCH01. The sequence continues at coordinate 6,260 of CBFDCH010000107.1, forward strand.
GCCCAGGCTGTTTATGTCCATCTGTTTTTTTGAGGTGAAGTGGATAAGGGTCCGCCTGATCCTTTCAGGACAATCACGGTTTTTGCAAAAATGGTGAGCGCCGTCCTTGATCAATAAGGTTTGACAAAAGGGGCATCTGGTTGGAAATTTATATATACTGGGGTTGTTGGAGTCCTTTTCCAGGACTTTTTCAACTGCTGGTATAATATCGCCCCGCTTGGAGATACTCACCTGATCGCCGATACCCAGCTCCAGCATCTCAATATATTCCTGGTTGTGCAATGTGGCCCGCCCCACCAGGCTGCCGGCAATTTTGATGGGGCGCAATATGGCAACCGGAGTAACCCGGCCATTTCTGCCCACCTGAATGTGAATCTCTAACAATTGGGTTTGGGCAGTGGGGGAGTCAAATTTAAAAGCCATGGCCCACCTGGGATGGTGTGATGTGTGGCCCAGTTGATTGCGTACGTTAATCTCGTTTACCTTGATCACCAGTCCGTCAATTTCATAGTCGAGGGTGTCCCGCTCTTTCATTCTTAGCTTGATAAAAGAGATCAAATCATCCAGGTGGCCGGTGGTAATTTGCGGAAATTTTTCTTTTATGGAGCAATTTTTTTGCTGATTTTGTGAAAAGAAACCGGTGTGAGTGTTGATGCGGAAGCCCATTTCTTTTAGTTTTAAGAGTAGCAGAATATGGTCATTTACCTTCTCTTCCTGGAAGAAGCCTTCATAGATGAAAATATTCAAAGGTACTTTGGCCACCAGGGACGACTTTAGATTTCTCAGGGAGCCTGCGGCCAGGTTACGGGGATTGGCATATTTATTGTCAAATTGTTTGTTAAATTCGCAAAAATCGGATTTA
>CBFDCH010000108.1:0-7097 GCA_965603235.1 uncultured bacterium
TTTCACTTTTTTTAAAATAAAGGGTATTTTTTTCCTTTAATTGAGTAAAGGGGGTGATTTTTTCTTTGGGGAACAAATTCAATTTTACAGGCTTATTTTTGACAAGATATAATTTGAGAGCCACCAATTCCTCTGAAAGATAAGCGGCAACAGTGGCAATGGTCGCTGAACCGGGTTTTGATAGAGACGTTTGCGTATTCCTGGCCCCGGGAAACTCACCGATTTCTCTGGATAATAAGGGAGTTAGAATCCTTTGCGCATCATCTATCATCAGTAGTTTAATGACTGCCAGTAGGCGTTGATATCTGTCAAAAAAGGATTTATCGATTTTGTTGTCCATTTTAAATTTTCTTGCCTGTTTCATACAGTCGTTCAACAGGTCGGTTATGATTTTGACATCTGTTTTACCCGAGATGGATAGTTGTTTGAAATGGCCAATGATTCTGTCTATCAAGATTGCTGAAATTTTATTACTTGCGGCAAAATTCGTCAAAACCATTAAAGAGAGAAGAATAGAGGCGATAAATATCCTTTTTTTCATAACACCCTCCTTTAAAACAAATATTACTGCAAAATCATATTATACCATATTTTTACAGGATTTTGAATCGGAGGCCTGCTATTTGGAGACAGATACAACACCAATATCAATGTATTGCCCCCCCTTATTCTGGTGACAATGGACAGCAATGGTAATCTCACCTGTATTCAGCTTTTCCAGTATATGACTGGGTATTAAAAAGTATTGGTAGGCGGTGGTATATCCGGGTAACGAGATGGTTAAATGACCATTCAAATATATTTCAGCATTATCATCGTGATGAACCTTTAGATAGTATTTTAATTGATTGTTTGGCCGCCACTTAACCTTGGTCCGCAAATAGATGTCTGCTGAATCCCAGTGGGTTCTGATCTTTGACCCAGGAGTTCCCTTTTTCCCAAACCCGCCCCATCCCTTTGCCCAGTTCGAATCGTCAAAATCGGTTTTCATCCAGTTGGTGCTGGGGATATAAGTGGTATATTTCCATTCCTGTCAAATTATATGTGAGGTGGCAATTACAGGTTCCAGTTTGGCAGCGGGTTTGTAAAGTTTCTGGTGGAGTTTTTTAATTCTGCCGGGATCTAATTTGGTATATTGGCGGTCATAGGTCATGATGCCGTTTACCTCAGATTCAACATCAGTGGTTTGTGTATATACAGCTGCTGAAAGGCCCCGGGGAATCAATTGATGCAGATTAAAGAGCAGGTTTTCGTAGGCGTTATTCAGCGGTTTGATGGCTTTGAAATTACGGTAGCCCCAATTCTCCTGGTTGTCCCAGGTATGTTGCCGCACCGGGAATCCCAATCCGCCAAACTCTCCCAGAACCAGAGCACGGTTGGGATCGGTGGGAGGTATCGCCGGTCCGGGATAGCTATGGATATCGTAGACATCTCCAATACCACGGTCCGTCCAGCCACTGGCACTGTTCACCAGACGAGTTGAATCAAATAGTTTAAGCCATTGGGTGATGCGTCTGGTATCATACTGTCCCCAGCCTTCGTTGAATACAACCCACATAATGATACTGGGATGGTTGTAAAGGGAGTCTACCATGTTCTTGAGTTCATATTCAAATTGGGCGGAAATTCCGGATTTCACCAATGGATCCGGATCTTTAGGGCCGATATTCATCCCGCCATTAGGCATATCCTGCCACACCAGCATGCCCAATTTGTCGCACCAGTAATAAAAGCGGCGCGGCTCCACTTTAACGTGCTTTCTGATCAGATTAAAACCCAATTCTTTTAGCACTTCTATGTCATAGGCCAGAGCCTCATCCGATGGGGCGGTATATAGGCCATCGGGCCACCAGCCCTGGTCCAGTGTGCCATATTGGAAAACAAAACGATTGTTGAGGAACAAGCGGGTAATCCCCCCCTTGTCTTTGGCCAGATGAATTTTTCGCATGCCAAAATAGGTGGTAACCGTGTCCTCGGTTTCATTATTATCATTTATCAGTGTTATGGTGACATCATAAAGGAACGGTGATTGCGGGCTCCACAATTGGAGCGGCACGTCTGCAAGGCTGACAATGTTTTTTTCATCCACCCGGCCGGTTACGGTATATAGCTGTTGCTTGCCGTTATAGATTTTAATAGATAGGTTTTTTCTTATTCCCTCGCTTTTTACCGCGAAAACAACCTGTTTTTTATCCAAATCTGTGGATATTTTTACAGATTTAATATAATTTTGCGGAACAGGTTCCAGCCAGACACTCCCCCAGATACCACTGACTGATGTATACCAAATCCCTTTTGGCTTTGTCACCTGCTTGCCCCTGGGTTGTTTTCCGATATTGCAGGGGTCCCAGACTGAAATGGTAATCTCCTGGGGTCCGTTTTTCCTTAAAACATCGGTGATATCCAGGTAAAAAGGGGAATATCCGCCACGATTTTGACCAATTGGGGCGCCATTGACAGAAATATTGGTTTCCCAGTCCGATGCTTCAATGTGGAGTAGGATTTTTTGATTTTGCCAGCTGGCCGGAATTTCAAATTTTCTATTGTACCAGAGTAAATTGTTTTTCCCCAGTTTCATTTTCACACCTGACAGGGCCGACTCGATTGGGAAGGGTACCAGGATGGTACCGTCAAAATCCTCAGGTTTAATTTGTTCCCGCGAACGGATGGCATATTGCCATAATCCATTCAGGTTGAGCCATTGCTTTCGTCTCATTTGTGGTCTGGGGTATTTAGAATGGGGTCTTTCCGGGTTTATTTGACTGGCCCAGCGAGTCATGATTTTACCGGGTACCGGTATCCATCCCTGTTTTTTATCAGAAGCACAGTTGATGGGAAAAACGGCGAGTTTGGTTAAAAAAAGGGAGAAAATGACGATAATTAATCTATTTTTCACCATAACCACCTCAGTGGTTTAATTATAATACTTTTTGAAATATTTTAAAAATCGAGTGAAACGGCTCAAAATATGGCAAAATTCATCTATTTTTTAACTTTTTGAAACAAATAAAATCCTGAACCGTACCACTGGCTGTATTTTTGAAATAATTCCACTTCCTGTTGTTTCTTATCCAGAATTTCAATGGCTTCCCTGTTTCCTGTATATCTTTTTCTCAATTTAATGATCCTTTTTTGCATGGGGCTGTAGTAGTCACGCCACCAGAATTCATGAGGCAGGGAAAAATCATAAACCGGATGGTATCCACAACTTACGGCTAATTCGACATACCTGGAGGAAATTTGCATGTCCGGGAAGATCCTCAGCCAATAGTCTGAGATCTCTTGGGGAGGATCTGGCAATAACCATGTCATTTCGTGGATAACGAGGAAACCGTTGGGTTTTATAAAACGCTGCCAATCATTGATGCCCTGTTCAAAACCAACAATATGGATTGAGCCTTCTGCCCAGATGATGTCGAAAGATCCGTCAGGGAACTCCATGTCTTTCATCGAACATTTAATCACCCGGACTTTATCGGACATGTTTGCTTCTGAAGCCTTCTTCCGAAGTTTGTCCAACGCGATTTTATCAATGTCCAGGCCAAATACCTTTCCCTCGCTGAGTGCGGCCAGTTTCATGGAGGTTCCCCCCTGGCCGCAGCCCACATCCAGGATTTGGGAATTCCTTATATGGGGAAGCTTTCCGAAAGCTTTTTCCGTGTATTTTAACCGTTCAGGACTAGCAGGGTCAATATCCAGATAAAGGTCTCGAAAAATATCTTTGTTGTCCATTAACTATAATTCTACCAATTTTTTGCCTGGTTTAAAAGTCCGGCGCCGGATTAAACGGTCAGCCTAGTATAAGCTGCTGGTGTGCCAGGGTGAAAATTACTTGAACAGGTATTCCGTTGGGGCATATTTGTTCAAAGTATCAATGGCAGTTATGGCAATGATCAGCTTTTGCACCTTCCATAAGAGCGTATTTTTCCATGGCATATTTTTCACTGCCATGGGCGTCGAAATAGTGGTTGTACCGCATAATGGTGTTAACGGGTACGTCTTTGGGACAGGCGTTCTCACAAATACCACATGCATGACGGCAATAGAGTTGACCGCAGCTCTGTTGGTAAAGGGCCAGGGTCTTTTTTTCTTTTTGCGATAAGCGGGTGCCGGAAAGTTTTAGTAAGTTTGTTATATCATCGAAATTTTGAAAAGCCAGATTAAGGGTGTGAACCCTGGTATCATTCAGCACAAAGCGAATGGCGGCTTCTTTGACCTCAACCGGAGTTTTTAAATTGTGTTGCTTTAAAAAGGGTTCTGCTTTTTTGGCTGTCTCTTCCATGCGGGCAATATAATTTTTCATACGCTCATCTATGGTTTTGCCCTCTTTCTTCATCTTTTCAATCCGTTCCTTGGCTTGCCAGTAACGGCCCATGGGATTTGATTTCATAATGGTGGTGGCGATATTCTTTTTGGCAGCTGCTGCCAGTATCCTTTCGCCCGCTTCTTTTTGTAGAAAATTATAAACCAGAAGCAATAGGTCATACCTGCCGTCCGCTACTGCAGCCAGCAAATCCTTCTCCATCGATTCACCCTGGTTGGCCATGCGCGGACCGTGGTTGGAGACTCCGGTGAAACGTATTTTTTTGTCCTTTTTTAATTGTTTTATGGCCTGATGAAAATTTTCATTTTTCAGCGATTCGACCGTTGGTGCGCCATGGATCATGATACAGTCAAGATAGTCCGTCTGCAATCGTTGCAGGCAGCCCTGCACTTTTTGAATGACCTCTTCCTTTGTGTAATTTGAATTACGAAGAGATAACTTTGAGGAGATGAATAATTTTTTTCGATCCCAATCTTTTATTGCCTGGCCGATACTTTTTTCCGATAACCCCCCCCTGCCGTATCGTTCAGATGTGTCAATATAATTGACTCCTGCCTTGAGGAGCTCTGCCATTACTGGAGTGGGGTATTGACGGGATGTACCTATACCTATGTCAGATACCTTAAAACCGGTTCGTCCCAGGGTGCGGTATTCCTTGATTTTGGGAAAGTTTTCTTTGACATTCGTACTCGCCAAGAGTGGTTGGCCGGATAGTAAAGAGCCTACACCCACAGTTCCAAACGCTGAATTTTTAATAAAGGTACGCCTGTTGATTCCTTTGTTTTTTTTCATAAAAGTTCCTTCTGTAATACAACCTGTCAGATTGGTTTTTCTTGCATTAAATATATTTCAAAGAGTCTAATTATTGAATGGTTAAGCGGTCAGGATTTCCAGGCCGAGGAGATCGGCCCTGGCTTTAAATATATTCATTTCAGTGATATAAATATTGCCCAGAGGCCATCTCATCTGGTTATCCGTCAATGTTTTTTTTATATCTGAAATGGATGACTCATCAAGTTCAGGTATCAACTTTAAAAGTTGTTGAATTTGATCGAAATTCCTCAATTGAACATATAGATCGGTTTTGCTGTTATCAATCTCCTCAGCTATCCGCTCCATCTCTTCGAAGTCATCATCGTTGAATAATTCACCCGAGAGAACATAGTTGCACATGGGGCAGAATAACTCATATTTCCCCGTCCCGTTCACACGAAGTTCCAAGTACATCTGGCACTTGGGACATTCAAATCTTGTCATTATTATAGTTATAATTGTTTAAAATTGAATTTCAACATATTTTTTACTAATAGTGGAATATTCTGATAAAACGTCTGCCACATGTGTTTTGTTTATTTATGATCAGATTAAAAAATTCCATTAAAATTTAAGCAGGGAGTAAATACTTTGTCTGTTTTTATGTGTTTTTTTGGGTAAATTTATCTATACCTCTGATGGCCAAAATTTCGCCAAAGAACAAGCGATGAAAATCTTTCTGCGGATAATTTTTAATGATTGCCTCGTTTAAAAAATTAGCGGGTTTAAAATCGTTCCAATATGTTTTTTTACATTCAACAACCAATTCTGCTTCCTCAAAGCAAGGGGCGGCAACTTTTTCTGCTGCAGTAACGTTGAGTTGTGTTTTGGCAATTTTGTCGCCATCACGACCCGATTTAGTGCCTAGCAGGTTAAGATCGTCCTTGTATTTGTCTGCAAACGCACAAAGGGTAAAGGTGTCATATTTGTTGATAAAGGTGTAAGTGTGGCGGCTGGGGCGGACCACAACCATTGCCATGGGTTTGTTCCACATCACGCCGAAGCTTCCCCAGGCTACGGTCATGGTATTAAATTCATTGGCAGCATAATCGCCACAGGTAAGCAAAAACCATTGCTTTAACCATAACTCATTCACTTGTACCAGAAAATCATTGACTGGAATTGATTGTATGGACATTTATTACTCCTTTTACTGCCGGTCTTTCCAGTTCCACCATTTCAGTAGAGCGGCATCATGATTAGTGTTGCTGGCAAAATAGACAGTTTCACGAAAAACGTATAAAACGCATCTGTCAATTTTTTTATCCCTTAATTGACACAATTTGTGGAACATTTCTTCAGGATTTTCCCGCTTTAAATCTTCTACCTGTGAATAACCCAGATCCAGTAAACAGAGCGCAATCCTGGGCCCGACACCGGGAATTCTCTGCAAATCTTTAAGAGAGTTGATTGAAGTCATTTCATTACTCTGATTTTTATGTTTATCGTTTTATGACGCCTTAATTTGTGCTTAAAAAACCCATGGTTATGGGATAATTCAGGTTAACATACAAAGAATGGAATTGCAAGAGTTATGAGCTTGTTTTCATCAAAACCTCTGGAAAATGGGTGCAGGATCAGTATAATGATCTTATGATTGTAAGTGTTTCCCGCAGAAGTGATATTCCGGCATTTTATGCGGATTGGTTTATGGAAAAATTGCAGCAGGGACGGGTAACGGTTAAAAATCCCTTTAATCCAAAATATGAAAGGACAATAAGTCTAGAAAAGGGGGATGTGGATGCCTTTGTCTTCTGGACCCGATTCCCCAATCCTCTCTTCACTTGCCTTGATTTTCTGGATGACCGGCAAACACCATACTAATTTTTGATCACAATTAACAACTATCCGCCAATTTTAGAACCCAATCTGCCGGATCTTACCAGGGTAATGGAATCGATTCAACGACTATATGAGCGTATTGGTGATGACCGCATTATATGGCGTTATGATCCTATTG
>CBFDCH010000109.1:0-7086 GCA_965603235.1 uncultured bacterium
GTGGAAATTCCATGGGAAAGGTAAAAGCAGTCTTTGATGATTGGGGCAAAACCCTGAATGAGGCAAAAGCAGTTCTTCCTGTGGAAATCATGGGTTTTGAGGAAGTGCCGGAAGCCGGTGAACGGTTCCAGGTCATTGATGATACTGAAAAAGCAAGAAAAGTGATTGAACTCAGGAAACATCAGGAAAAGGAAGCCAAAACGGATGAAATCCTGGCAGGTAAAAAATTGAACCTGCAAAATCTTATCGAAAGGTTTGAGGAGAGTAAAACCAAAGTATTGCCAATTATTGTCAAAACAGATAATTATAGTTCCGGAGAGGTCCTTGAGAAAATTTTATTAAAACAGAATCAGGAAAAACTCAAAATAAACATTGTTCACAATGGCGTCGGTCATGTGACTGAGAGTGATTATTTGCTTGCTGCCACGGCCAATGCACTGCTCGTGGGATTTAACGTAAAGGTTTCACAGAAAATATTAACCGCTGCCAAAAGACAGGGAATTGATATCAGGCTCTACAGTGTTATCTATCACTTAATTGAAGAAATCGAAAGGATTATAAAAGGTGAAGTAGAGCCCGAATATGTTGAAGCTGCTATTGGCAAGGTGGAAGTGTTGCAGAAATTTAAAATTTCCAGAATTGGCACAATTGCCGGCTGTCTGGTTAAGGAAGGCAAAATTACCAATAAGTCCAAGATTCGGGTGATGCGAGGCGAAGACATGGTTTTTGAGGGAGAACTGCAAACTCTAAAACGGATCAAGGATGAGGTAACTGAAGTTAAGGCGGGCACAGAGTGCGGTATCCGCATAAGGAATTTTAATAACATCGAAGTTGGCGATATGCTTGAGGCATTTGAAATTAAAGTAAAGGAATGATTGTTGCTGTTATGGTTATGGATTTGCATTGTCAGGGTATTCACAGTCTGAAAGAAAAACGACGGATTGTACTCAGTATTAAAGAGAAATTAAAAAAGCGTCACAATGTTTCTATCATTGAGAGTGACCATCTTGATTTCTGGCAGAATCTTCAGTTAGCAATTGCCATGGTATCCACTTCAAAAGAGGTAGTGGACAGGGTATTTAATAAAATAGAGGATTTTGTGTTGTTTAATTACCCCGTGAAAGTCGGAGAGATAACCAAGGAGTTTCTTTAAGGTGTCATACCGGATTGAAAAATTTGCCAGTAATCTGAAACACTGCCTGGCAGAAATATTGTTGAATCATGCAAATGATCCATCTTTCAAGCAGGTCTCCCTTGTCGAGGTCATACCCTCGCCTGATCTCAAAAAGGTGAGGATTTATATTTCAACCATGGAGGACATCGACCAGATGCTTATCCGGCTGAATAAAGCCAAAGGATTTTTACGTAAAAATCTGGCTGAACGCCTGTATGTAAAACAAGTGCCAGATTTGATTTTTGCCCCGGATCAGGACCTGAAGAATGATGAAAAAAATGGATTTTTAAATTGAGTAGCTCATGAAAAAGAAAATTGCTGAACTAGTTAAAACCGCTAAAAGAATTGCCATCAGTTCACATGTTCGTCCTGATGCAGACTCTATCGGCAGTGGGCTGGCACTCTATCTTATGTTGAAACAATTGGGAAAAGAAGTGGCCTTTTGCAATGCTGATATGGCTCCTTTCCCGATCAATCAGTTGCCACGTTATGAGGTTATCCAATACCGACAGATTTATCCTGAGCCCTTTGATCTGCTTTTTCTGATTGAGGGTGGAACCGAAGAACGGACCCTGCAAAAGAATTTGGCAAATTACTTTACCATTAATATTGATCATCATACTACCAGTTCCTTCAGTGCCAGTTTAAACTGGGTTGTAACCAAGGCCGCTGCAGTGGGAGAATTGATATATGAACTTGGTAAAACTCTGAAAATTGAGTTCACCAAGGAGATAGGCTTTAATCTCTATGCATCTATTGTATCGGATACAGGCTCTTTTAAGTATTCCAATACCACTTACCGTTCACTCTATATTGCCTCGGATTTAATCAAACGGTGCCAGTTTGCACCTGGCGAAGTGAGCAACCTGCTGTTCAATTCCAATTATTATGAAAAAATAAAAATGACTCAGAAGGTGCTATCCACCCTGGAATTGAAATTGAATAACCGGGTAGCCATCGTGGAATTTCGTCGCCGATTTTTAAACAAGTTCAGCCTGCAAGACATTGAGACAGAGGATATCATCTCTATTGTACGATCCATTATGGGAGTAAATGTGACTCTATTTTTCAAAGAGATTGATGATGATTACTACCGGATTTCCATCCGCTCCAAGGGAGACATTAGTTCCCAGCAGGTTGCCCAGGAGTTTAACGGTGGCGGTCATGATCATGCTGCCGGTTTTTTCTACCGGGGAGATATAACCAGCGCCAAGAACGAAATTCTAAAAGTTGTAAGCAAACAATATAAATGATTCATGGACTCCTGGTAATCAACAAGGTCAAGAATTTCACTTCCCATGATGTAGTGGAACGGGTAAGAAAACTCTTCAGTACCAAGAAAGTTGGCCATTTTGGTACATTGGATCCCTTTGCTGAGGGGGTATTGCTGGTTGCCATCGGGCATACCACCAAATTTTTTAATTTTTATATAAAAAAACGGAAGCTTTATAGCGGTATAATCAAATTTGGCTTTGCCACCAACACCTATGATGGGGAGGGGGAACCGCTGGCCCCGGCAAAAAAAATTGATCTAAATCAAATAGATATTCCTGCTGTACTGGCTGATTTTTCCGGAAAGATCCAACAAAAACCGCCCATTTATTCGGCCAAAAAGTACAAGGGCAAACCCCTCTATAAGTATGCTCGCCGTGACCAGATACTGGAAATTAAATCGGTTGAGGTTGAAATTTTTTCCCTTCAGGGAGAAATTGTGGATATAGATCAGCTTGGTTTCCGTACCCTTACGTCCTCGGGTACCTATATCCGTTCACTGGCCCATGATATTGGTGAACGGGTTGGAGTTGGTGCTTATCTTTTTGAGCTGAAGCGGGAATGTATTGGTGAGTTCGACCTTGGTTCAGCTGTTAAGCTGGATGAGTTGGAGAAGTGTTCCAGTATAGAGGAGTTGCTGCAATTCGTGTTGCCCATTGAATCTCTCTTGCCGGAGTTTTCTAAAATTATTTGCTCCGAAGGCGGCAGGGAAGCGGTTCTTCACGGCCGGTCCTTGTTGGCCATTGATGTTGAAAAAGTGATCAGGGGTGAAGATAACACTAATTTTCGCTTGTTTGACAATGAAGGGAAATTGTTGGACATTGCCCGCAAAGCAGAGGATAAAAAGGCATTTCAGCCATATATTGTCTTTAACTCCTGAAGGTTGGAACTGGAGGAGAGTATCCTCAATTGATGATTACACGATTGCGACCATTCTGTTTGGCCTGATAAAGGAATTCATCTGCCAGACTGATGGTGGTATCAAGGGTATCCAGAATTCGTGTGGTTACACCAATGGAAACGGTGAGGGATATATCGCCGGCTTTCGTACAAATTTTGCTATTTTCGATTGTTTTCCTGATACGTTCAAAACCGGCCTTGGCCTCCTGCTTGCTCATATTGGTGGTCATCACGCAAAATTCTTCGCCGCCGTAGCGTGAGACAATATCTGAATCGCGCAGGTTTGCCGCCAGCAGCCTGGCTACCTGTTTTAAAGCGGCATCGCCCACTGTATGACCATAAGAGTCGTTGATCTTTTTAAAGTTATCAATGTCGATCATGGCCAGGGTGATGTTGAGATTGCCCCGCTTGGCGTTTTCATATAAGTTTTTGCCCAGATTTAAAAACTGCCTCCTATTCCAAAGGCCGGTAAGGTAATCCTTGTTGGATGCCTCTCTCACTGCGGCGATATGTTCAAGTATTTCAATATTTTGATTGATGCGACAATGGAACTCTTCATTGACAAATGGTTTACAGATAAAATCATTGGCTCCCTTCTTCAAAAACTTTGCTGACAATAAACCAGAGCCGTAACCTGAGATCCCGATGATGGCCAGTTTATCAGAAGGATGCTCCTTGCGAATATTGGCCACCAGATCAAATCCGTTCATTTCCGGCATTTGAAAATCTGTGATTATTAGCTTTAGATCCGGATTTTTCTTCAAAAGCGCCAGAGCTTCCTGGCCGCCTGAGGCTTCCAGAACCTGATAGCGGTGGATTTTTAACAGCCTTTTGATGAATTTGCGCAGTATTTCGGAATCGTCGACCACCATTACCTTGATATGTTGATTTTTATAAATTCTATGGATGGTACGGATTACATAATCGATGTCCTGTACACTCTCCTTGAAGACATAATCCACGATGTTTTTCTCCAGCATCCTCTCCCGTACTTCATCGTCAAATTCAGCGGTGAATACGATAGAGGGGATTTTATGCGCCAGAGCATAATCGACGATTGTATCATCCTGAGCATCAGGCAGGTGAAGATCCAGGATTGTGGCAAAATATTTTCCAGCTCCACTTTTGATCATGGACTTCATCTCTGCGAATGAGGGGGCAATATCAAAATTAAATCCCAATTGCAAACGAATCTTACGCCCTATCATCTTAGCAAAGATGGGATTGTCTTCCACAACCAATACGGATTCCATGATTCAGCTATGGATAATATAATTAAAAACACAGATTCTGTCAACTTGAAGTAAACATGGAGAGCAGACTTGAGTGGTAGAAAGGGAGGTTTTAATAGTATATGGTTACTAAAAATTCGCCGGTATTGTCCTTGAAGTTATAATCGTTGATTCCCAAAAAAAGTTTCCCTGCCAGAGAAACTTGAAAGGGTGTTTTATTACTGCCAACGTAGAAGGGAGATCCGGTTTCACTGATGCGGGCAATTAAGGCACCGGTGGGTTGGGTGGGCAGGGACTTCCGTTTATGAAATTTCACCTCCAATGCTCCGGTTTGGAATACTTGTTCCTTTTTATTAATGTAAATTGATCCGCTGGCTGAGAAAAGAATTTCCTGCCCCTCTTTTAAAGTAATTCCTGTGTCGAGCCAATTTTGATCCCCTTTTAATGTAATCCTTTTTATTTTTTTACCCTGCCGCCACTTTTTGTAATTGGCTTCAGTCTCAAAGGAGGATTGCATTTCAATCCGCCTGGGTGCATTAAACTCAATTTTCCAGATCTGGGAGAGTGGGAAGTTTTTGCGGCTGTGGTACTTGCCGAATTTATAGATGTTAAAAATAATGGATCCATATCTGAATGCTACCATCTTACCTTCGTATACCTTATGGTCGATGGTGGTGAGAGTGTCTGCCTGTAGGATTGAGGTTACGAAAAGAATTATCAGAACCAATAGAGCAACTTTTGCTTTTGGTATGTTCATGTCAGACATACTCCTTTATACATTATTTTGGTTAAGTTTTCAACATAAATGTTGCCTTGTCCGCAAATCCTCAGGTCCTCAAGAGGTGTGTGGATAAACAATTCTTCTTGAATTTTGCCCAGGTTTTGCAATACTGCGAAAACCGCAGCACTGCCGGTGGAAGAGGAGAGTGTTTTACCAACCCCGCGTTCATGATAATAGACACCACATTTGTTATCATAAAAATCATAAACAATTTCCACGTTGGTTTTTGAGGGAAACATGTTGTGACCTTCCAAAAAAACGGCTATTTGATCGAGTTTTTTTTGGCTCACCTGTTTTTTTAGAAGAACCACAACGTGAGGATTACCCATGGAAACCGGGAAAAAGGCAATATCTCCAAATTGATACTCCCGCTGTTGTGGCAGCAGGAAGGGAAACATTTTTATATTATCGAAATCGGGACGGCCAATCTCAACCCTTAACTTAAAGTGATTATTGGTTTGTTCTATGAGTTTGATGGATTTATTACCGACTCTGGTTTTCAGGGTAACGGTGTTATGGAATTTCTTCTGGGAAAAGAGCAGGGCTGCCAACCCGGCCATGCCGTTGCCGGAGAGTTCCGCTTCACTGCCATCCTGATTTATGATACTAAAATCGATCCTTTGCTTGTCGATCCGAAAGAGCACCAGGCCGTCGGCCCCTATACCTATTTTTCTGGCACAAAGCCTGCGGGCAAGGTCTTCATGTTTTTCATGGCTATTGGTTAATTCCTGCAGGTCTATCTGGATAAAATCGTTGCCAGAGGATACGGTTTTATAAAAGATCATTCCGGTAATTGAAGGATAATATCCCCTTCTTCACCCTGGCGGTTGATCAAAAGCAACACTTTTGATCCAGCCCGCTTGGAAGAGATAATGTCGCGGAAATGGTCGACATTGCGAACGCGGGTTCTATTAATACCTAGTATCACGTCTCCGCGCCGGATGCCACTATTGCTGGCCGGGCTATTGCGAGTGACGTTCCGAACCAATACACCCTGAGATGTATCCAGGTTGTACTCCCGGGCCAGGTTGCGAGTGTTGTTGACCAGCACCATGCCAAGATCAACGGTCCGCGATTCTGGCCCCTGGCTTCGGTACTTTATTGAATCCGGAGCTTCACCGATGGTGACCTTTACTTTCAATCTCTTGTTGTTGCGGTTAATCGAAAGTTCCACCACCATACCCGGTTTGGTTTCAGCAATTTTGAAATCGAAGCTGCGCATAGATTTGATGGTTTTTCCGTCCATGGCTTCAATCATGTCGTAACGCTTGAGTCCGGCTGCGGCTGCGGGGGAACCTTTTTCCACTTTTGAGATCCAGACGCCGGCATGGGGTAGATCCAGGTCCTTGGCATAAGTCTCTGTTGCCTCACGTACATTGATACCCAGAAAACCACGCACCACACGACCTTCGGTTTTTAGATCCTCAATCACTTTTTTGGCCATACTGGAGGGGATAGCAAAACCAATACCCACACTACCGCCATAGGGAGAGACTATGGCAGAGTTGATACCGATCACTTTGCCGTTCATGTTGACCAGTGGGCCGCCGGAGTTGCCACGGTTAATGGCTGCATCGGTCTGTAAAAAATCTTCATACCGGGCCGCTCCCAATTGCCGGCCCTTGGCCGAAATAATGCCGGCTGTTACACTTAACTGCTGGTAGAAGGGGTTGCCAATGGCCAGCACCCATTCGCCAACCTCTACCTTATTGGAATCTCCCAGTTCG
>CBFDCH010000110.1:0-7077 GCA_965603235.1 uncultured bacterium
GGCCCGTTCGTCTATCGGTTAGGACACAGGGTTTTCAACCCTGTAAGAGGAGTTCGACTCTCCTACGGGCTACTTCCAACCCCGGTCAATTTATTTATAACCCATTTTTTGATATAATATCTTATAACAAAATGAACCCACGACCTCCCTCAATTTACAACGAATCCCACTCCAGAAAGCCATTTTTCCGCAGCCCCGGAATCTTTCTCGGCCAATTGGTATTAATGATTATCATTTTGTTGGGTATCCGCTTTGTCAACATGGCGCTGCTCTGGCATATCAACAAGAGTGAAATCGTTAACAATACCATCACTCAGGGTGAAGGCATCAGGTTCGTGGGTTTCTCTACTTATAATGCAGCCAAAAAGGATTTTATGACCGAAAGTCAGCTCAATCCACATGGCACTCAAATCACCTGCTTCTACTCCTTCTTTCATCCCATGGTATTTTTAATCAACAAACAAGATACACGCACCTTTTTGGAATTGAGCCGCTTTGACACAGTCTTAAAAACAGGATTAACGGAAATCACAATTTTTACCAGTGAGATCATCAGGTTCCAACATGGTCACAAAGTCACCAATAAATACATCGGCAATTCCCTGTTAAAATCAATGTTTGCAGCCATGGCCGCTAAACTCAATCAAAAGGAAGGCGAAGGTCCCCCTTTTTCCTTTATTCTAAAACCCTTGGAGAAATCCAAATACTTAAAAACTCCTTACTTAATCTATTTCTTTCTTCCCCTGATCATCATAATACTTCTCAGTCAACATTATGGGATGGCTACCCTGTTTGCCTTTATTTACTATCTGGAAGCATTCTTTTTGTTTGATCTAAAGGCATTCTTCGTGGTTGGACCCTTCTCCTGGCTGTTTAAATTCCTGGGCCTTGAAGTATCCTCCCTCTTGGTGGCCACGGTCTCAATCCTCAGTGTTGTCATTTTTTTGTTTTTTACTTTTAAAGGGATGGCTCATCTGCGCAACCAGGGGAAAAACCACTGGGAAAAATTTTTTATCCTGCTATTTATCTTTATTCCGTTTTTTCTAAGGTTTTAGCATCACCTGGAAATTTTGACAAAGATTTTAGTGCCCCGCGGCAAATCATTAAAATTTTTTATATTATCCCCTGTAACCAATCCCTTGCCCGGGACGGTGTAAATAGTATGCGGCTGGCTGCATGCATTTCCCGCTATGCCCCATGGAGTCTTCCCGGCTTTGGCCTCAACCTGATAGGGGCCATCATAGCCAATGATCAGGCGGGTTTTGTCAGGGATGGAATCCCAATCTGTGATTTTGTCACCCGATACGGTTCGGCCTCCGGGAAAAAAATATTTGGTGGTTGGCTGACTGTAGGCCGATCCGGCAAAACTCCAGGCTGTATAAATCCCGGTAATCTGATAAATGGGTCCCTTCTTGGTCTCCCTTTCCAACGGCTGGTTCACCAGAACCTGGGTTCCCTTTAGCAGCTTGTTCCAGCCTCTTTTATTTTGTACTTTATCGCCGCGCAGTATCGAGCCACCGGGAAAAACATAAACAGTATTCGGACTATTATAATCCTCTCCGGCAATGGTCCATGCTGTATTGGCCGCACTGATAAGATTGGATACCTTCTCCGCGATTGGAGTCTGCCCGGGTTGCAATGCCCGTGGCTCAGGCCTGACTTTTGCCCTGATTTCCTTAAGACGGTTAAGGGCAACTCTGCCATAAAACAATTTGTGAATCTGGGGATCAGCGGATAATCGGCCGGCTTTCACATCCGGATCAAAAGACCAGCCATCCAATAAGCCTGCCTGCCAGCGAGAAAAATTTCTGGCACACCGTTTCCGCCCCCGGTGCGGTCTTTTAAACCACAGATTGGGCCGCCCAAAGGAAACTTGTGAATGGGTCAGCACATTTTTGTCAGGTATGCGGTAATTCCGTTGTAAAATTTTCAGCAACCGCGCGACCGAGCTGTATTGCCGGGAGGTAACAGTGCCATAGTGATAACCCACCAGCTCAATTCCCAGGGAGTGGGAGCTTATATCTTCAATTCCCCGCCACATACTTAAACCGGTGTGATCGGCCCGATATGTATGATCCAGGATTCTAAACACATCGCCATTTCGGGCAATGGTATAGTGGGAATGACCCCCCAGGGTATGATATGTCCCAATCCGTTTGCCCTGGGAAAGTGTCCCCAATGTACTTTTTAACCCGGCCTCGGATGTATGAATAATAATAAATTGAGTTGTTTTACGGCCGGTTTTTTTGAAGTTGGGATTTAAATGGTGACGGTAATCCTTAATGATCAGTCCCGGTTTGGATCCGCTGCCTGCAACCGGTAAAATCCAGAACCACAGAGAAATTACCAGAAGTAGCGATTGGGAAACCCGCATGGTATTGGACATGTTATCAAACAGGTAAGAGTGGTTATGCTCCGAAATGTTTATTATAACAGCTTTTTGCCATGAATGCAAGTCCGAAACCTTAAGCAGGAGTGACCGCCGGCCAGACACTCGGTGCTGTTTGTGGAAAAAAAGAAATATTTATTCTACAATAAAGTCATGAAAAAATCACTCCCCGCCTTTATGATCCTCCTCCTAATATCCCCAATCTTTCTAAAAGGGAATAAACATCTGGGCAATTTAATAAAAAAAAAACAATTTGATCAGATCGCTTCCCTGACAATCGACAACACGTATCTCCAGCTGAAAGCCTACTTTAGGCAACACCGTGGAATAGCCTTTGAACTGCAAAGTAGCAACCAGTTGATGTACTTTGTCAAATTTCAAGACCGGGCGGAAATCGGGCTCATCTCCTATCAAGTAAAAAACGGACAATATTCAGAAATCCTTCTAAAACCTTTAATCAAACCACTCTATTACATTGAAAAGTTTTCCCAGTATGTCATCCAGAATGAAACCATCACATTGGGTGATGCCACACTTCATCTCAAGCAGGGAACCATTTTCAAGATAACTCCTTATAACCACTTATATCTATTCCAGGGTTCTTGTGAATTTCAGATAAAACCGAACGACGTCGAAGAACAAAGAACCATTCAATATCTGTTCAGAAAAGACACCTTCATAAAGAAAAATAATAGTGCGGTTCTCTACTTGCCGAACACTAAATTGCTTACAGGCAAACAAAAAACCGGTGAATTGCAAAAGATCAAAAATAAGGATACCCGCCAAATCCTTGCAACATTCCAGGATAACTTTGGCATTTGGATCAAACAATTTCATGAAAAATGGTACCTCCCCTTTCCAAGCAGCCTCCACGCAGTAATATTCAAAAGAGGAAGACGCTCACAATACAAATATTTTTATAATGAAAGCATGACCCCGGACACCATGCTGGTAACCATACCCAAAAACAGGTACATACTTAGCTACAACTCCATCAAATCACCCAAATTTGCCTTTGGCAGCGGTGAGGGCGTTCGGGAATTAAGCCTTAATTTGTTTTTCAATCCCAAGCAACAATTTTTATCCGGAACCTCCCGGATCACGTTTCAAGATTCATCTGATTTAAAACAAATTAGGCTGAATAAAGAACTGACTATCAGGGGATTCCGCAATCCTGAAAATGAGAACAATAGTTTTTTAAATGCCAATGGTAATTACTATGTGATGGGTGAAAACATAAAAACCATCTCCCTCTATTATTCTGGAAAGATGGGTACAGACCGCCACCAAGTTAAAGACCGTCCCAGAACAAATTATGCCATGCCGGACCGGAAGATTGACGAATTTTTTGTCCTGGGAAAAGGCAAAGATTTTTTTCCGTGGTATGGAGACAAGTTTTTTAAAGCAACAATATCAATCACTTTGCCGGAACCCTATAAATGCCTGGCTACCGGCCGGATCATGCAATTTGGCAAGATTGGTGAAAGAAACCTTTTCAAATTCCAAACCAAGGGAACCCGCAACCTCTCCCTTATTTATGGGAATTTCAGTAAACTAAGGGAATTAAAAACAAAAATCCCAATTCATATCTACGGCTCAAAAGATCTCAGCCTGCCATTATATTTTAAACTCGAGGAGATGGAACAATACTTTAACTTTTTGGTAAATCTTTACGGTAAGCTGGATATCCCTCAACTCAATATTCTTATACGCCGTTGGCCCATATATGGGGGTATCAGCCATAATGGCATGATTATTTTTAACCTGGCCACTCTGCCTTCATCAAAGGTATGGTTGGAATTTTCCACCCGCAACATGTTCATGGATGTACCCGTAATGTTCAGTTCGGATCTCAACCGGGATAACATGATCCACGAGCTGGCCCACCAATGGTGGGGAAACATGGTATCGTGGAACACTTTTCGTGATGTCTGGATACTGGAGGGGGGGGCTCAACTCTCCACACTACTCTATCTGGAATCGATTTTAACAAAAAAAGAATTCCTCAACATTGTTGAAAGAAAGGTGAAGAGTTGGGTATTTAAAAGACACAATGCTGGGCCGATTATCTATGGTCAAAGGATTATCAATATTACCAGGGATCGTTCCGCCTATCAAAGTATTGTCTATAACAAATCTTTACTCGTATTCTTGATGTTTAGAGAATTGGTGGGCAGGGATGAATTTTCCAAACGGATTCAAAAATTCTTCAGCGACTTAAAGTTTCAAACGGTTTCAACCACTAGGTTTATCCGTTTCATGAGTCAGGATGACGAGCAAATAAAAAAATTCTTCCGAAAATGGCTCTACTCCAGGCAATTGCCGAAATTAAAAGTAGATATTCTGATCAACGGCAAAAATGCTGACCTGCACTTTTTTCAACAGGAAACTGATTTTATATTTCCCATTCGTCTGCAAATTAGAACCAAAGGCGGGACCGTTTACAAACGGGTGATTATCAACCAGCAGCGACAGCGGCTCCGGGTCTCGCAGAGTGAATCCATTCGCTCGATTGATATCCTGACCGATTATTCACCCATTCGGCTGGTTAAGTAGGGTTATTATTGCTTTTTAAATATTTTTTTCCGGAATTGATGTATAAATTCTGACACCAAAAACCAGCGGCGGTATTCCAGACTGTGAACATAATTGGTAATAATCTGTTTGGCTATATAACTATTTCTCTGCAATAGATATCTCAACTCTTTTTCTTTCTTTTTTGTATACTTGATGGCATAATCCTCCAGATTATCCCACTCCTTTGCAACAATTTTCCTCCGTTTCCTGTATTGTTGATCAACCAGGTCTGCCAGCAAAGCACAACTACTGTAGGCAAAATTAAGTGGTGCCTGCCTCCTGGGCGGAACTTTTTTGTCGAAATGGTCTTTTAAAGCCCGGTTGGAGTTCCTCTGTGTGTAGCCCACCGGAGGCGTGTCAACGGATAAATACCATGGGGAAAAGGCATTGGCATCTGGCCTGCCCAGGGCAATCCATGCCAGGTGAGCGATTTCAAGATGAGGATGGATGCGCAACTGGGCAACCATTGCATAGCGGGTTGATTCAGTACAAATGGTTCTGTTTTTGGTGATATTGGGAGATCCCTTTTTATAATTATCTGTTAAATCGTATTCAGTATCCTCATAATGATCCCTTAAAACCTTAAAAAGGTCAGTGAGCCGAACCTCCCTGCGGGTTCTAAACGAAAAAGGAACAATCGATGTTATACGAAAATTGCGTTTTGATAATAAATTGGCTGCCCGCCATGAACGGAGAGTATTGACAGGGGAAATCAGGCTACTCGGTTCGCCATAGGCTCTGGCAAAATCAAATGGACCATCTTTTTGCGGATCATACCATTTCCGCTTAACCGCATAATCGATGAGGTTGGCAGATCCCATAAAGTTTTCCTTATCCTGTGGATTGTACCGGCGAATGGTGTAACAATTGGCAATCACAGCCACATGATTGTCCGGCACCCGCTGCGCAACCCAGTGTTTTCCCTTAACCGCATGAAAAACCCAACCCTCCGCCGCATCAGCAATGCATAGGGTGCGACCGTTCGCATAGTAACCATACCGTTCAATCAAATCACCGGCCATTTTAACGGCTTCTCTGGCAGTTTTCGCCCTTTGGCCAATAATACGGCGCAACATGAAACCGATGCCGCCATTCGTTAATACACCCTTGTTTTCACGGGACTGACAGGCGTTAGATACCACCACCACACCCCGTTCATTTAAATAGGAGTCAGCAAACTCAAAGCCGGGAACTTGCAACCAGAGACAACCGATGGTGGCCGGCGCCTGCGGCACGAGAGCACCATTCTTAAGTCTTTGATACTGAATTCCCTTTGTCTTGCCACCTGCTATTTTGTGGATATTTACAAAAACATTTTTGCCGGCATCATCTTCATTATGTGCCATGAAAACCGACCGGTCCGCAGACGCTTTTTTACCAACAATAATGGTAAAACAATCTCCTGTTCCTGCATTAAGGCAGAGTGCGCACAAGGCGAGCAGACTAAATATCCATCTTCTCATGTGTAGGTTAGATATATAATTAATATACTATAGAAATTGCCATTTTTCAAGTAATATTTAGTGTCTCTCAATTGGCCAGCGATTGAATCTACACACCAAAACATGATATAATCAGAGGGAAATGAGAAAAAAGATTGGCATTCATATTGTTATTTTTTCACTGGTTTTTATCTTCCTTCTTACCAGCAGTTCTTGTGTTTTTAAAAAGAGCGGAAGCTTTAATATCGTATTGATTGTTATTGATGCCCTGCGCTCCGATCACCTCCCATTCTACGGCTATCATAAAAACACCGCTCCCTTTCTGAAAAAAATTGCCGGACAATCGGTGTTGTTTAAAAACGCCTTTTCAGCCTCTTCCTGGACCGCGCCCGGGACTGCATCGATTTTCACATCTCTCTACCCCTTTCAACACGGCGTGCTTATGGGTCTTTTGGCAGCAAAAAAACACCAAAAATTTGATCCAAACATTAAAATCAACAAAATTCCAGCCGAGATCACCACCATCACCGAGCTGCTAAAAAATCGTGGTTACAAAACCTATGGCATATCAGATAACCTGAATATCGGTGAGAGGCAGGGATTTCACCAGGGATTTGACCGCTTTATCACCTACAATTACAAGAGTGCCAAAACCGTTAACAAAACCTT
>CBFDCH010000111.1:0-7025 GCA_965603235.1 uncultured bacterium
AGGTAAATTTGCAGAGTCAGGATATTAATATGGCCTTTTTAGTCAAAAAGGCCAGGCAAAAACAACCGGGGCTAATTGTGGTGGACCGGGCCGTTCCAGGTAAATTTCAGAACTACCTGACACCGGAAAACAAAATCCCCAAGGGCCCCTTATATCACCCATGGGAGACCAATCTGATATCCGGCGGCGGCTATTCCTATACCTTTGGGGCCAAGTACATGACGGGCAGAGAGGTGGTGCACAAACTGATCGATATTGTGGCCAAGGGGGGGAATTTATTGTTGAATATTGCCCCCAGTCCGTATGGTGAGTTTGATAAAGCTGCTTACAGGATGCTAAAAGGGGTGGGTGGCTGGATGAAAATCAATGGCGAAGGCATCTACAACACCCGCGGCATGGAACCTTTTCGGGAAAGGACAAATTTATATTTCACAAAAAACCGGAAAAAAAACCTGGTGTTTGCTTTATATTTGGTGGCAAAGGAGGGAGAGACCCTGCCTGAAGAGATTTTCATACACTCCCACAAACCGGCTAAGAAGATGAAAATCAGCATGTTGGGGAGCAATCAACAGCTAAAATGGCAATCCATAGGCTCTGGTTTTAAAATAATACTTCCCCAGTCATTGGCAGAGAATCCCCCTCACCCATATGCAGCGGTTTTTAAAATCTCCGGTCTTAAAAGAGATCAAAAAGTGCGATAAACAATGAAAATTACTGGCAAAATTGTTGCATTAATACCGGCAATTGAGAGTGATCGCAGAAAGATTTTTGAGTGGCTGGCCCATTCGGATCTAACCGCTTCCATGATGGGCCCGCCCGATTATCCGGATCAGCCGATACCTTCATGGCAGGAATTTTGCCAGGACTATACCATTGCCTTTTTTTGTGACCTTGGTGACGGCAGGGGGAGAAATTTTATTATTTCGGCCAACGAAGAAGAGGTAGGCACAGTGGGTTACGATCTCCTGGACAATGAAAAAAACAGAGTTGTCCTGGACATTTGGATGAGGTCGGAGAAATACTGTGGCCGCAATTATGGCAGTGATGCACTGGACACACTCTGCCGTCATATTCATGAAACTTACGGAATTTCGACCTTTATAATCAGCCCGTCAGCCAGGAATAAACGAGCTGTAGCTGCCTATAAAAAAGCCGGATTTGTCGACATATTGCCCTTGAGCAAAGCGGAGCAGGAAAAGGAGTTCGGCGTTATGGATTACTATGACAATATCGTTATGATAAAAAGATGTGATCCGGGGAAGTAATTTTCTATGATACTTTTTTAGCTAATTTCTGGATGATCTCATGTTTTATTTTTAACCTTTTTTCTTCTTCGAGTAATTGATCCAATTCATCAATCGAGAGGTCACCGCTTTTAGCGGTCTG
Source organism: uncultured bacterium (assembly GCA_965603235.1). GTDB lineage: Bacteria > Acidobacteriota > Aminicenantia > UBA2199 > UBA2199 > CBFDCH01. The sequence goes on from CBFDCH010000111.1 coordinate 1,387, forward strand.
GATCATGTGGGTGACTTTCTCCAGGCGGGATTTTATCTCATCCCCGTTTAAATTCGAGCCCGTTTGTATGTCATCTGAAATGATCATCACCTGGTTGTCGTGGACTTCGAGAAAACCCTCTTCAATATACAAGTAATGGGGCTGATTATTTTTATCAGTATACACCACTTCTCCAAAGATGAGTATGGTAATATAGGGCAGGTGGTGTTCTAAAATCCCTGTTTTTCCCAGGTAGGCGGGAATGTACAGGTCTTTTATCTCAGTCTTCACTATGGATGTGGTCGATCCAACTATTTCCAGTACTACAGTATCATTCATTCTATTTCATCTTTTCGGCATTAGCCAGCGCTTCTTCTATGCCACCACACATATAAAAGGCCTGTTCCGGCAAATCATCATACTTGCCGTCCACCAAACCTTTGAATCCTTTGATTGTCTCAGCCAGTTCCACATACCTGCCTTCCCTGCCGGTAAACTCCGTGGCAACAAAAAACGGTTGAGAGAGGAATTTTTGGATCTTTCTGGCCCTTGATACAATTATTTTATCTTCATCGGACAATTCTTCCATACCCAAAATGGCAATAATATCCTGAAGCTCCTTGTAGCGCTGCAGAACTTCCTTCACCTGACGGGCCACCTGGTAGTGTTCCTGACCCACAATTTTAGGGTCCAGGATACGGGAGTATGAGTCGAGCGGATCAACCGCGGGGTAAATGCCTATCTCTGTCAATTGTCTGGAGAGGTTGGTATTAGCATCCAGATGAGCAAAGGTAGTGGCCGGCGCAGGATCGGTATAATCATCAGCCGGGACGTAGATGGCCTGTACTGAGGTGATGGACCCTTTGTCAGTGGAGGTGATTCTCTCCTGCATCTCGCCCATTTCCGTGGCCAGATTGGGTTGATACCCAACAGCGGACGGCATGCGGCCCAACAAGGCCGAAACTTCAGAACCAGCCTGAGTAAAACGGAATATATTGTCGATAAAAAAGAGCACATCCTGTCCCTCTTCATCCCGAAAATATTCGGCCACGGTCAAAGCACTCAACGCCACCCGCAACCGGGCTCCGGGAGGTTCGGTCATCTGCCCGTAAATTAACGCGGTTTTCTCTAAAACACCAGATTCTGTCATATCAAGATAGAGGTCATTGCCTTCACGGGTGCGCTCACCCACTCCACCAAACACAGAAAAACCACCATGTTTGGTTGCCACATTTCTGATCAATTCCATGATGATAACTGTTTTGCCGACACCAGCACCTCCGAACAAGCCGATTTTGCCCCCTTTGAGATAGGGTTCCAGGAGATCAATTACCTTGATGCCTGTTTCAAACAACTCCAAGCGGGTATCCTGTTCATCCAATTTTGGGGCAGGACGATGGATGGGGTGTCTTTTAGTCTCATTAACCGGACCTTTACCATCAACCGGATCCCCGATTACATTCAAAATCCGGCTCAATACCTCACGACCAACTGGTACAGTGATCGGACTACCCGTATCTTTTGCTTTCATACCCCGTATTAATCCATCGGTTGAGTGCATTGATACTGTCCGGACCCGATTTTCCCCCAGGTGGTATTGCACTTCAGTAATAATCTTTATGGGAGTGTCCACCTTATATCCATCTGACACCACCTCAATGGCTGTATATATTTCCGGTAATTCCCCTTCAGGAAATTCAATATCCACGATTGGCCCGACAACTTCAATTACCCGTCCAACATTTTTAATAATATTTTTTGTTGAGCTCACTGTTCCTCCTAGTGTTTTAATGCTTCTGTTGCTGTGATAATTTCCAGTAACTCCTTGGTTATAAGAGCCTGTCTGAGTTTATTCAGCGTCAGGGTAAGTTGTTTGATCATGTCATCGGCGTTTCTGGTGGCCAGGTCCATGGCTATCATACGAGCTGAATGTTCAGAAGCCGATGATTCCAACAATACCCTGTATACAAGCGAATTGATATATTTGGGCAAAATAGCTTGAAAAATTTCTGCGGCCGACGGCTCCAGGATATATTCCACCTCATCCTGCTCACTGTCCTGCCATTGACTGGAAATTGGAAACATCCGCTTGACACCTATCTCCTGTTTTGAAGCAGACAAAAATTGAGCATTGATAAACTCGATCCGCTTAATGGACTCGTTCTGATATACATTTTGCAGTAATTGAGCCAGTTGTAGGGAGTCTTCATAGGTTAACTTTGACATGAGTGTGGTATAAGCTTCCCTAACCTGGTATTGTCTGGCGGTAAAATATTTATTGGCTTTTTGTCCAATCACTATCAATTGAACTTCTTCGCCATCTTCGATTAACCGGCGGTAGTATGCTTCGGTTTCCCGAATAATGTTGGAATTAAAAGAACCACACAAACCCTTATCTGAGGAGATACAAACAAGCAGCACGTCTCCCGAGTCTCGCTCTTCCATAAAGGGCAGACTCTGGTCTTCCATACACGAACCCATTTTACCCAGCAAGTACTCCAGTTTTTCCATATAGGGACGATTGCGGTTTAAATCCTGGACACTGCGTCTAAGCTTGGCCGCAGATACTGTTTTCATGGCACGGGTGATCTTTTGTGTGTTCCTGACAGAAATGATCCGCCGTCTTAGGTCAATTAAATTTCCAGACATTATTCCTTGATTAAAGTCCTGAATTCCTCGGCAAATGCCTGAAGAATTTCCTGAACTCTCTTTTCCACTTCGGGTTTGATTACTTTTTCCTCTTTGATTTGCCGCAAAACATCAGGATGATTTTGATCTAAAAAATTGAGCATTTTTGTTTGGTACAACTCAATCGTGTCAATCGGAAATTCATCCAGAAAACCATTCGTACCGGCAAAAATAGCAGCAATCTGTCGCTCAATCGGCATTGGCGCGCCTTGATCCTGTTTCAGCAATTCAGAGAGGCGCTTGCCTCTTTCCAGTTGATCAATGGTTGTCTTGTCAAGATCTGAACCAAACTGGGTAAAGGCCGCCAATTCCCTGAATTGTGCCAATTCCATTTTAAGAGTTCCAGCCACCTGCTTCATGGCCTTGATCTGGGCATTGCCTCCCACCCTTGAAACAGAGATACCCACATCAATGGCGGGTCGCTGCCCGGAATTGAATAACTCGGGCAGCAGGTAGATTTGACCGTCTGTAATTGATATTACATTGGTGGGGATATACCCGGAGACATCAGAAGCCTGTGTTTCAATAATCGGCAGGGCGGTTAGAGACCCCTCACCCATCTCTTTATTTAATTTTGCCGCCCGTTCCAACAGGCGTGAATGGAGAAAGAAAACATCACCGGGATAGGCCTCCCGGCCGGGGGGACGCCGTAACAAGAGCGATATTTCCCGGTAGGCTGCCGCGTGCTTGGAGAGGTCATCATACACCAATAAGGAGTGTCCGCCTTTGTCCATAAAATATTCGCCCATGGCACAACCGGCATAGGGGGCGATATACTGCATGGCGGCCGGATCGGATGCACTGGCCACTACCACAGTTGAGTAGGCCATGGCTCCGGCCTCTTCCAGTGTTTTGATGACCTGGGCTACGGTCGACTGTTTTTGTCCAATGGCCACGTATATGCAAATAACATTATCCTCTTTTTGATTGATGATAGTATCCAGGGCAATGGTGGTTTTACCTGTTTGCCGGTCGCCGATAATAAGTTCCCGCTGTCCCCTGCCAATGGGAATCATGGCATCAATGGACTTAATTCCGGTTTGTAAGGGTTCTTTCACCGGCATGCGGTCAATGACTCCGGCGGCGATTCTTTCGATTGGCATGAAAGTCTTGGATTCGATAGGGCCTTTACCGTCAAGGGGTTCACCCAAGGGATTTACCACCCGTCCGATCAGGGCCTCTCCGGCCGGGACCGAGATAATGCGACCGGTCCGTTTTACCGTATCCCCTTCAGCGATCTTATGGGCTTCTCCCAAAATAATAGATCCCACATTATCCTCTTCAAGATTCAGGGCAATGCCGAAAATGTTTTCAGGAAATTCAATAAGTTCATTATACATGACATTTTCCAGACCATAGATCTGAGCAATACCATCACCTACCGATATAACGATACCGGTCTCTTCTTTGTTAAAATCGAGTTTAAAACCAGATATCTTCTGTTTTATTAATTCACTAATTTCCTCAACTTTAATCTGCATTTAACTCTCCTCCAGCAATGATTCGCGCAACTTATTAAGATTACCAGCAATGGAAAAATCATAAAACACTGATCCCTTCTGGATTTTAATGCCGGCAATAAGGGATTTATCAATTTTTTTATTTAATAGGATTTTTTTTTTTCGGAAGGCTTTTTCCAGCTGCCCGATGAGTTTTGCCTCTAAATTTTCATTCAAGTGAATGGCTGAGAAAACGGTAAGCTGCTCAACGCCATTTTTTTCAAGCCATAAATTCTCAAGTACCTGGAGAATAGCGTCCAGAATTTTAATCCGGTTCTCCTCGAGAATTGTAAGCAAAAAGTTATAAGTTTTATCTTGGAATTTTGACTTTTCCTGAATAGCATCAAGTAATTCCTGTTTTTGCTCCATTGAAAAAAGGGTTGACTCCAGACCCGATTTAAATTCATCATTCTTAACCAGTATTTGTTTGAAAAAAATCAATTCACTGCGGATGGCTGTATATTCGCTCTCACTGGCCAGAGTCTTAAGCAGGCCCAGAGCATACCTTCGAGCTAAATTATTTTCCCTCAATGATGTCCCCGCTTATTTTAATATTTTTTTCAATTAAATTCTCATGCAATTTTTGATCCAATTCTTTCTTGATTTCCTGCTTAAAATTATCAATGGCCATGTCAGCAACTTTACTCTTTAGCGCCTTGATGGCAGATTCTATCCGGTTGTTGATCTCAGCCTCACTGATTTCAAGGACTCTCTTCGCTTCATCTGCACCCAATTGTTCGATACGCTCACTCTCCTTTGAACCTCTCTCTTTGGCTCCCTCTTTTAATTGGCCGATTTCCTGCTCTATCCTTTTTAAACGGGAGTTAATCTCTTCCATCTGTTTTGATTTTTCCGAGAGTGTTTTTTCACCCTCTTCTATTTCATTTTTTACTTCAAGGCTTTTTTGACCTAAAAACTTGCTAATGGGTTTCCTCAGCAGATAGAACAATCCACCGAACAAGATGATTGAATTCAACGCTTTTTTCCAGAATCCCAGCCAGAAACCGTGCCCCTCATCACCTTCTGATGAGGCGGCCAATACAGTGGCCATGAGTAGTATGAAAATCAATAGAATTATTGGTTTACTGGCAAGTTTCATATAAAAATCTCTCTGATCTGCTTGCTGAAACCTTCGATTTCCGTTACCATTTTTTGTTCAGTCTCAATAATTTCTTGTTCCAACTCAATCATTTTTCGATCAACCATGGTTTTGGCCTTTTCCCTGGCTGTTACAATCAATTGTTCTCTGGCAGTTTCTCCCTGGCGGATCATTTTTTCACATATCAATCCCGCATCTTTTTGTGCTGCTTTAAGCATGGACTCAATCCGTTGGGTTTTGGCTTCCAGGTCTGCAGTCAATCTCTCGATTTCCTGGTTATCCTGCTCTATTTTTGATTCCCGCTCCTGAATTACTTTTCCTACCGGCCGGAAGAACAACCGGTTTAAAATCACCATCAGAATCCATATCAGGGC
>CBFDCH010000112.1:0-7023 GCA_965603235.1 uncultured bacterium
GGGGGGGACTTTATTTCAGTGACAAAGTGAAAAATGCCCGAGCAGCGGGTGCAGCCGGGGTGATCATTTTTAACCACTCCCCGGGTAATTTCAGCGGTACTCTGGGCAGTAAAAACACATGGCTGCCGGCAATCGCCGTTTCACAGGCTTATGGAGAAGAGTTATTGGGTCTGGGCAATATCCAGGTCACCCTGATCAACCGCCCGGCCAATTACGATTTTATGGATGGCACCTCTATGGCCACGCCCCATGTGAGTGGAGCCATTGCCCTGATGGCATCACGTTTCCCCGGAGAAATGATGGATAAAAGGATCAGCCGTATCCTGTTGGGAGCGGATAGAATCGCATCTCTGCACGATAAGTGTCAATCGGGCGGTAGATTAAATATCGGCACTCTTAAAATCCAGGCACCCCTGAACCTTCAGGGCCTCCAGGTACAAAACCAATCATTTACTCTCAGTGAATATATCAACCAACTGACCTGGCAGGCAAACCCTCAGAATACAAACATCGTCAAGTACCACATCTACCAGGTGGATGGCAATAATATAAAGTTATTGGCGGAAGTGGATGTGAGCCAGAAGGGATTTATGCATCACAGAGTCCCCAGGGACAAGAATTTTACTTATGCTATCCAGGCAGTGGACAATCAGGATACCCGCGGAGAACCTGCTCTGGTAACCATTCAAGGATTATAAGCCTTTTGATTTTTGTATAAAAGTGCCATATAATGGGACCTGGAGGTATGAATGGAATTCCCCGATATTCTGGACCGTTTTCTCAACTATGTGTCATTCGACAGCCAATCCAACCCTGATTCAGAATCCTTTCCCTCAACGGGCAAACAATTTAATCTAGCCCGGCAACTCCAAAAAGAGCTGCAGGAGATGGATCTAGAAGAGGTGGTGTTGAACAAGTGGGGTTATGTCATGGCAACCCTGCCCTCTAATCAGGACCAGCCGGTTAACACCATTGCCCTGATCGCTCACATGGATACCTCTCCCGATGTCTCCGGTAAGGGAGTCAATCCACAGATTCACCAAAAATATAATGGCAAAGACATTCCCCTCTCCGCTGATAAAAAGGTCATCCTCTCTGTCAAGGAGAATCCTTTGTTGAAAAATCAGCAAGGAAAGACCCTCATCACCACTGACGGCACCACCCTGTTGGGAGCAGACAACAAGGCCGGAATCGCTGAAATCATGGCTGCCCTGCAATACCTGAAACAGAATCCCACCTTTCCCAGGCCCAGAATTCGTATCCTCTTTACCCCGGATGAAGAGGTTGGTAGGGGAACTGAACATATCACAGCGAAAGAGATTGATGCAGATTACGGTTATACCATTGATGGTGAAAAACTGGGTGAATTGGAGGACGAAACCTTCTGTGCTGATTCTGTTGAAATAATCATCCACGGTTTAAATATTCATCCCGGCTATGCCAAGGGCAAACTGGTCAATGCCATTAAAATTGCCAGCCAATTAATTGAACAACTGCCACAAAACCGACTTTCGCCTGAAACCACTGAAAAGAGGGAGGGCTACATCCATCCCCACCAACTCAGCGGCAACGTTGGGGAGACTGTCATTAAGATACTTATCAGGGATTTTACAGAAGAGGGATTAAAAGAGAAGGAAACACTGCTAAAAGATATTGTCGATCAATTGTCACAAAAATATAGTAAAGCAAACTTAAAATTTCAGGTAAGTGAATCATACCGCAACATGAAACAGGTGCTGGACCAACATCCTGAAGTGCTGGAAAAAGCAGCAACTGCCATGAAACGGGCAGGCGTAAGGCCAATCAAAAATATCATCCGCGGGGGCACGGACGGAGCCAGGCTCAGTTTCATGGGATTGCCCACGCCCAATATTTTTACCGGTGGTTCTAACTTTCACTCCATCTACGAGTGGATTACGGCAGAGGATATGAACAAAGCTGCCGAGGTCATTGTGAACCTGATGCAGGTATGGACAGAATGATTGTTAAATTACCGGTAAATAAGGTTGAATTTAAATTACCTTTTCATTAATATCTATAGTATAACGTTTTTTTGGAGCAAAAGTGATGAAAAAAGCAACCCCTTTAAAAAGCCTGTCAGCCGATCAGCTAAAATGGTATTGTGATGCCAAAAAACTGGGAATTCAATCAACCGATGACTTGAAGATCTGTCCAGATATCTTTGGCCAGGCCCGCGCCCTCAATGCGTTGAGATTGGGGTTTGATATAGAGAGTCATGGTTACAACCTTTTTGTTAACGGCCTGGCCGGAACCGGCAGGCGAACCGCCATTAAGTGCTTACTTAAGGAGACACGGCGAATCAAGCGGATCCCGGACGACAAACTCTATGTCAGCAACTTCAAAAATCCCGACATGCCGCGGCTGATACGCTTGCCAGCCGGAAAGGGAAGAGAATTCAAGAAGGATTTGGAGGAGTTGATTGAATTTTTCATCAACAACATACCTGGGGTATTTGAAGATGAAGAGTATCAGAACAAGAAAAAACGGTTGCTGGATAATTACAAACAAAAACAAAAGCACCTGGTAAAGGACTTTGAAGATGAAGTGGTTCAGCAGAATTTTACCCTGATCCAGATGCAGGTGGGACTGGTTACCCGGCCTGCAGTACTGCCCACAATGGACAAACAACCAGTCAACTTCGAGCAGCTGGCTGCCCTGGTTAATGAAGGAAAAATATCCAAGAAAGAGCGGGAAAAAATTGAAAAGAAACACGCTGAACTGACCGAGAAGATGGAGGGTATATTCAAGGAGATGAGGGATCTGGAGAAAGAGTTGAAAGAGAAGTTAAAAGCACTGAATAACAACACGGTTACCCCCCTGATTGAACATCAGATCGAGGAGATCAGGCAGCAATACAAATGTAAAGCAATGGATGATTATCTGGAGGAGATTAAAGAGAATATTCAGGAGAATTTCGACCTGTTTTTAAAAAAACCGGAAAAGCAGGAGGGACAATTTCCGATGATGATGCCGCAGGATGAGGGCGATCCCTATATAAACTTTAAGGTTAACCTGCTGGTCGACAATTGCGGAGCCACAAGTGCACCGATTATTTTTGAAACCTCTCCCTCCTACACCAACCTCTTCGGTACAGTGGAAATTACCCCCACCAAACCGGGACACTCACAGACCGATTTCACCAAAATCAAGGCGGGATCGATTCTCAAGGCGGATGGCGGCTTTCTGGTAGTTGAGGCACTGGATCTGCTGCTGGAACCGGGAGTGTGGCCTGCTTTTAAACGAACCCTGAAAAACCGAAAGCTGGAAATTCAAATTTATGCCCCTGTGTACATGATCTCCATATCCGCCATGAAACCGGAACCCATTGAGTGTGACGTCAAAGTGGCAATAATCGGTGATCCATATCTCTATCAACTCTTGTATCAGCAGGATCCCGATTTTAAAAAAATCTTCAAGTTACGGGCCGATTTTGACTCGGTAATGAATGTCAGCGCTGATAGTATCATGGACTATGCCTACTTTATCAAACGCATTGTTGCAGCTGAAAAATTATTTCCCTTTAACAGTCCAGCTATTGCCCGGGTGGTGGAATACGGCGTTAGGCTGGCTGGTAAGCAGGATAAAATATCAACCCAATTCAACCAGGTAGCTGATATCCTGCGTGAAGCCAACTACTGGTGCATGAAAGAGGGTAAAAAGAGGGTAACCGACAAACATATTTACAAAGCCGTGGAAGAAAAAATCGACCGTTCCAGGCTGATTGAAGAGAAAATGCAGGAGATGATCAATGAGGGCTCCATCATGATCGACACTGATGGCAGCGTGGTGGGCCAGGTCAATGGCCTGGCCGTTTATGACATGGGAGATTATGCCTTTGGCAAACCGTCACGCATCACTGCCATCGCTTCTGTGGGTCATTCCGGTGTGATCAACATCGAACGGGAAGCACAGATGAGCGGGCGGATTCATGACAAGGGAGTATTGATCCTCTCCGGTTACCTGCGTTCAAGATTTGCCCAGGACAAACCCCTGGCCATGAGCGCCAGCCTCTGTTTTGAGCAATCCTATTCAGGGGTGGACGGGGATTCGGCCTCTTCCACCGAAATATATGCCCTGTTGTCAGTGCTTGCTGATCTGCCGCTGCGCCAGGATACCGCGGTTACCGGCTCAGTTAACCAGCGGGGAGAAATTCAGCCCATTGGCGGTGTGAACCAGAAGATCGAGGGCTTTTTTGAAGTGTGCAAGCAGCAGGGCTTAAACGGGAGTCAGGGCGTGATGATTCCACATCAGAATGTGAAGGACTTGATGCTGAAGGAAGAGATCGTAAAGGCAGTAAAACAAAAACGGTTCAACATTTATGCGGTTAAGACCATAGATCAGGGTATTGAGATTTTAACAGGAATCAAGGCTGGAAAACGGAAAAACAACACCTGGGAGCCAGGTACGGTCAATTCCCTGGTTGATAAAAAACTGGCAGAATACGCTGAAGTTGGCAAACAGTATTATATGAAAGGATAATTCTACATCCAGGATCAGCCGGATTGGACGTCGAAGTTTTCGCCGTACTTTTTTTTGTAATAGGCCACGCGGTCCTGCAGGGAGGATCCGGGAGTTTGGGGGGACCGTTTCTTGGAGGATTTGCGTTTCTTATTGCCATTCCCCTTTTCCTTGGGATTGGCCACAAACGATTTGCCCTTGTCCGGTTTCTTTCTGGATTCTTTCCGCTTGGGCCAGTCCGTCCTCTTTTTTCTTGAAGAACCGGCTGATTGGGCTCTTCTGCCCCGCTCCCCTTTTTCAAGTCCAAACCTAATCCCCTGACTGGTACTGGTTGGATACATTTCGTCAGCGGCAAAGGCCACTGGGATTTTCATATTTAAAAAGGTCTCAATAGGTTCAAGGTTATAAATATATTTTTCACAGGCCAGGGTCACCGCTTTCCCCGATTTGCCGGCCCGGGCCGTGCGGCCAATGCGGTGCACATAGTTTTCACAATCTCCGGGAAGGTCATAATTAATAATCATCTCCAGGTCATCAATGTGCAGTCCGCGGGCAGCCACGTCGGTTGCCACCAGGATGGGCACTTTTCCCGATTTAAACTTTTCCAGTACACTGAGCCTCTTGTTCTGGGTTAAATCACCGCTGATATGCAGGCACTCAAAGCCATTGTGATCCAGATGTTTGGCCACTATTTCAGCATCCCGTTTCATATTGGTAAATATCAGGACATTGCGGGGCATATCCTTTTTTAGAATCCCCAGCACCAGATTGATTTTCTCACGATTGCTCACATGATAAAGCACCTGAGTCACCTTATCCACGGTAATCTCATCAGGCCGAATGCGGATAGAAACCGGACGATTCATAAAATCGCGGGCCAGCTCCCTGGTCCTGGAGTCAAGGGTAGCACTAAAGAGCATGGTCTGCCGTTTATCGCGTGAGGATGAGCGCCTGACAATTTTCTCGATGTCCGGGAAAAAACCCATATCGAGCATGCGGTCAGCTTCATCAATGACCAGAAAGCCAATATTCTTGAAGCTGAGCTTTTTCTGGGAGTTAAAATCGAGCAGCCGGCCGGGAGTGCCAACAATGAGATCAACCCCCTGTTTCAACAGTTTTTCCTGTTGAAAATAGCCAACGCCACCATAAAAACAGCCAATGGTCAGGTTCAGGTGACCACCCAGCAATTTGGCTTCTTCTTCAATCTGAATCGCCAATTCACGGGTGGGAGTAACAATCAGGGCCTGTTTGCTTCTGCTATTGCCGCCATTCTGAAAATGCTGGAAAATGGTAATCAAAAATGCCGCGGTTTTACCGGTTCCGGTTTGCGACTGAACCGATACATCCTTGCCCTGCAAGCTGTGGGCCAGGGTCTCCTCCTGTACGGGCATCAAGGTGGTAAACCCAGCATCCGCAATTCCGTTGAGAAGTTTTTCGTCTAAATTAAGTTCGTTAAAATTCATAAATCTATTCCTCGTTCATTGATCAGTAGGTGAAAATTGATATTGAAATAATCTTGTCTATGTATATTGAATTTACTATATCTCTCTTCAATTACTCTCTTTTTTTGACATATTATAACATAAAAATATTAAATTTTCCAGTTTCTGCCGGTTTTAACGATTTCACAGTTTAAAAATAAAATTTATTAAGTAAGAATTTCTAAATGATTCATGGTTTGCGCGAGCGGACTATCCCCTACAATTTGCATTCAACGGCCAATTTCCCTAAAATAAAATTAAAAAAGTTTAGCCGAGAGAAAAACAATGAAAACAAAAATTTTATCAATCCTTCTCTTTGTTCTAATGGGTTCCCTTCTGGGAGCTGAGGAGCCGTTTGTGTTTGGAGCCTTTGATCCCCCGGTATGGCCCGGAATTGTCATGGTTAAGGGGGAGGGTGTATTTGCCTTCCGCTTCATCATTCGTAAGGGAGAGCAAAAAGCAGACGGATATGACACCTTCTATCTGGTTGAGAAGGTGGGCCCCATTACTGCCGGGGGCAATTACTCTGAAGTGAGTTTTAACACCAGCCTGCCCTTTAACAAAAAGAGGGAAACCCCGATTCTGAAAAAAACAGCCGATACCAGCCAATTGTTTGTGATCCGCTACGCCAGGACCCCACAGGGTATCATCGGCTCGCTTGCCATACCTGCAGGAATCAGAATTGAGGTGTGTTTTTACCACCCCTGGCATAAAAAAAGGGGAGATTACCACTTCAACAACAATACCGTATCAGCAACAAGCGGGCAGCATGCCTTCTATTTTACCACCACTAAAATGGAGAAAAGAAAGGAGCAGAACGGGGAATTAATCTGCGGCCTGGTTCATGGCGGGCAGCAGTTGCCCTTCTTCGCAGGATTCCAACCGCCTGGTCCGGATACATTAAACAATACGCTCGCTAATCTGGCTCAACTCAAAAAAAAAGAGCTTGCCCGGCGACCCCATATTGAGGGTGAATGGCATGGGTTGCTGGATGCCATCTCCTTTAATCTCCTGTGGATGAGACTGTACCAGCCCGATTTGCATAGGACCTATCTACCTGCCG
>CBFDCH010000113.1:0-6918 GCA_965603235.1 uncultured bacterium
CCGCCTATTTTTATGACTGTAAGTATATTCTGCACAATTTTGCCGAAGATAACACCCAGGTAATTAACAGCAGAAAGTGAAAAAATTACGACTAGCGCAAAGACTTTGACGGTTGTAAGCGTTATCGGGAAACTAAAACCGCCAATCTGGATTGTTGTAGAATAAATAATATTTTTTGACGATATGAATGGGAAAATGTAGCTGCAATACTCAGAAAACGCCACGGCCAGGCCTGCAATGGAACCGCTGACATAAACCAGGATCATTAACCAGCCAAACAGGAACGCAGGAAGGGGTCCAAAGGCTTCGCGAAGATAAACATATTGTCCACCGGCCTCAGGCATTGCCGCACCCAACTCCGCATAGATGGATGCACCTGCCAGGGTTAGAGCTCCACCGACTAACCAGCACAAGAGAATCAGGCCGGCTGATGGCAAGGCTTGTGCGATCAGGCCGGTCGTTACAAATATTCCCGAGCCGATTACGATACCCATCATCATCATAGATGAATCAAACAATCCCAATTGACGAACCATGGAATTATCAGAACTGTATTCTTGACTCTTCTGCCCTGCCATGTTGACCTGCCCCCATTTATTGTACCACTTTTAAAGTTGATGAAAAAATAAACAAAGGGGCGGGCAAGGTGCTTGAGTTTATTTTACATACCGAATTAAGTATAATTACGATAACTGTAGGGAGGTTGATCATGAAACCAAAGAAAAATATTATCTTTTATGCAATCCTAATTTTATTTCTGACCGGTATCGCTTATGGCGCGGGTAGCAAAAATGATCCGGCAGAAAAACGGGTGGAAAAAATCTTGAAGCAACTCACCCTGGAAGAGAAAATTGATCTGCTGGGCGGGGTTGATTCCTTTTTTACCAAGGCAGTACCAAGATTAAAAATCCCCCGTCTGCGTATGGCTGATGGTCCATTGGGAGTCCGCAATTTTGGACTGGCAACCGCTTTTCCGGCCGGTATCAATATGGCAGCCACCTGGAATGTTGAATTGATAAAAAAATATGGCGAAGCGGTGGGCAACGAATGCCGCGCCAAGGGCGTTCATATTCTTTTAGCCCCTGGAGTCAATATATACCGGGCGCCAATGGCGGGCCGTAATTTTGAATATTATGGCGAAGATCCATATTTGGCCGGACAGATGGCTGTTGCCCATATTACCGGTGTTCAAAGCCGGGAAGTGGCGGCTACAGTCAAGCACTATGCCCTCAACAACCAGGAGTGGGACCGTGATTATATCAGTTCCGATGTGGATAAAAGGACAATGCGCGAGATTTATCTGGCCTCCTATCGGGCAGCTGTCACCCAGGGCAGAGTAGCTGCGGTCATGACCGCCTACAACCTGATCAATGGAACCTGGTGCGCCGAGCATCCCCTTATGATAAACCAGATTCTCAAGAAAGAGTGGCAGTTTAAGGGGCTGGTCATGTCCGACTGGGGCGGCACCCATTCAGCCGTTGCCTCGGCCAATGCCGGCCTCGACCTGGAGATGCCCTCGGGAAAATTTATGAATAGAAAAAACCTGCTGCCAGCTATAAAAGCGGGCAAGGTCAAGGTTAAAACCATTGATGATAAGGTGCGCCGCCTGCTGCGCCTGATGGTCCGTTTTAATTTTCTGGACCGTCCTCAAATTGATCATTCCATTCCCCGTTTTAATCCCCAGTCCCGGAAAATCGCCCTGGAAACCGCTCGCCAGTGAATGGTACTCTTGAAAAATAAAAACCAGTTTTTACCCATAGACAGGAAAAAAATATCTTCTATTGCTGTTATCGGTCCCAATGCCCACCCGGCGGTCATCGGCGGCGGCGGTAGTTCGCAGATGAAATCCTTCCGCTCTGTCAGCCTGCTGGACGGTATCATCAACCAGGCCGGACCAGGCATTCACCTATACTATCATCCAGCCATTCAACCCGATTTTCAACACTACTTTAAGGAAGGAAAATTCTTTAATTCCAGTGATTCCGGAAAAACCGTTCGCGGACTCCAGGGCAAATATTTTAAGGGTACTGATTTGAAGGGTTCCCCTGTCTTTGCCCGGACAGACCCTACCATTAATTTCAAGTGGCCCCATGCCCCGGCCCGTGGAGTGAACAGCCAATCATACAGCGTTCGCTGGCAGGGGTGGATCGAACCGGCCCACACCGGTGAGCATAATTTTTTGATTCAGGGCTACGGCGGATACAGGCTTTTTGTTAATGGTCGAAAAATCCTGGATAAATGGCATGAGAAGCGCGGTTGGCCATTTTCCTTTGCCGAATGGGTGAAGGTTACACTGCCGCCGGGAGAAAAAATCCCCATAAAATTGGAATACGCCAAGTTGAAATCCACCGCTGAAATCCGTTTAGCCTGGCTGCCCCCTGTCCGTTTTGAAGCCCGGGAAGCGCAGCCAAAGCCGATGTGGCTGTTGTGTGTGTCGGCTTTAATGCTAATACTGAAAAGGAAGGGGTTGACCGCACCTTTGAACTGCCCCTCGGCCAGGCCGAGCTGATTAAGGAAGTGGCCAGGGTGAATGCCAACACATTGGTGGTACTGGTAGCGGGCGGCAATGTGGATATGGCCGGGTGGGTCGATGATATTAAGGGATTGCTTCATGCCTGGTTTCCGGGCCAGGAGGGCGGTACTGCGGCCGCGGAAATTATTTTTGGCGAAATTAATCCATCTGGGAAATTGCCCGCTACCTTTGAAAATAAATGGAGTGATAATCCCAGCTACAATTACTATTATGATAAAGACGGCGATAAACGGGTGGCCTACAAGGAGGGATTGTTCAGCGGTTACCGGCATTATGATAGAGCCGGAGTAAAGCCCCTTTTCCCTTTTGGCTACGGCCTCTCATACACCCGATTCCAGTACCGGAATCTAAAGGTCAAAAAAGATCGGGGAGGGATTTTTAATGTCCAGGTTGAGGTTACCAATAGCGGAAAAATGGCTGGCCATGATACTATTCAATGTTATGTGAAAGACGTAAAAGCATCTCTTACCCGGCCGGTAAAGGAACTTAAGGGATTTGTTAAAATTTTTCTAAAACCTGGCGAAACCAAAACCGCTGCCATAGAGTTAAACCGGGAATCATTCATGTTTTATAAGCCCAAAGCAAAAAAATGGATCCTGGAACCGGGGCAGTTCGAGATATTAATCGGCGTTTCCTCTCAGGATATCCGCTTGAAAAAGACCATTAAGGTCCGTTGATCCTTGAAGATGAACATACCAGATTTCCTTTAATTTAAGGAGATGTACGCGGGAGCAAACCATTGGGTATGAAGTTGTATTATCTGATAGTGATGGTTTTTTTGAGTCGGATATCTGCGGAGGATGATCCGATTTGAATTTCATACCGGCCCGCCTGGATTTTATATTTTCTTTTGGCCAGGTCCCAGGAAGTCAGGTCTTGAACGGAAATCTGAAATTGAATTTGTTTGCTTTCACCAATATTAAAATGAATCCGTTGGAAACCTCTCAATGATTTAATGGGAGACCGGTGTTGGCTGGCCAATTGTTTAATATATAGTTGAACCACCTCATCCCCTTTATAATGGCCAATATTTTGAATGGCCAAAGTTAAATTTATTTTATCCGTTTTGTTGTACTGGTTTTTATCGGTCTTTAATCGGGAATATTTAAATGTTGTATAGGAGAGGCCGTGACCAAAGGGAAATAGGGGAGTACCTCTGAAGTATCGATAGGTGCGGTTCGTCATGCTATAGTCCGCGAACGATGGCAGATCCTTCAGGCTCTTGTAAAAAGTAACCGGCAATCTGCCGGCAGGATTGTGTTTGCCAAATATAATATCAGCCACGCCGTTTCCTCCCTGTTCCCCGGGATACCAGACGTAGAGTACCGCATCGGCAAGTTTCAAAATTTCCGGGATGGCAATGGCGCTGCCACCGGTAATAATTACGATTAGCGGTCGGGTGCCCGCATGTTTACGCAACCGTTTCACATATTCAATCTGATTTTTGGGAAGGCGAATGCGTTGACGGTCACCACCGTGTCCGGACAACATGGCATCCCCCTCTTCACCTTCAAGGAGCCTGGATAATCCAAGGGCTGCAATGGTGACATCAGCTTCCCGCGCCAGGGATTCGCCGTTAAAAACGTTCGGTGTATTTAACAGACACCCCTTGCGGTAATCGACAATGGTGCCGGCATCAACAGAGTTGAGAATCCCTTCCAGAATGGTGACCAGGTTACCGGAAAGGCCATTGTAATTACCCAGTAAAACTGTGTTGTCAGCCATGGTTGGCCCGGTAAGAAAGATCTTCTTGATTTTGTCCAATTTCAGCGGCAGGGTGTTGTTGTTCTTTAGCAACACCATGGACTTGTATGCGGCCTCATGGGCGAGATCCCGATGTTTCCGGCAATTTACAATTTTTGGGGAAATGTTGGCCCAGGGATTGTGCTGCGGGTCATCCAGTAAACCCAGTTTGAACCGGGTTCTCAGCAATGGTGCCAGAATTTCATCAATAATTTTTTCCCCGATCAAACCTTTGTTTACTGCCTGGGGCAGGTATTTGTAGATATGGCCGCAATTAAGGTTCACTCCTGCCCTGGCTGCCAAAGCCGCAGCCTCTGTCTTATCCCTGGTTACTTTGTGCCTGAGCCAGATATCATCAAGGGCCCAGCAGTCGCTGACAACGTGACCCTTAAACCGCCATTCATCTCTTAGAATGGTTTTTAACAGATTTATACTGCCGCAGCAGGGATCATTATTGACCCGGTTATAGGCACACATCACCGATTCAACGCCGGTTTTGACCAGCGCTTTAAATGCGGGCAGATAGGTTTCCCGCAAATCTTTTTCATCAGGTTTTATATTGATGGTATGGCGTAGTTTTTCAGGACCGCTGTGAACGGCAAAATGTTTGGCGCACGCTGATGTTTTCAGGTATTTGGCATGATTTCCCTGCAATCCCTTTACAAAAGCAACTCCCATCATGGCGGTAAGATATGGGTCCTCACCATAGGTCTCTTGCCCCCGGCCCCAGCGGGGGTCGCGGAATATATTGATATTGGGTGTCCAAAAGGATAAACCGGTGTATCCCTGGCGGTTATTTTTGGCCAGGGCGGCATGATGTTTGGCCCGCGCTTCGTCGGAAATTGCCGTGGCCACCTTGTGGAGCAGCTGGTTGTCAAAACTGGCTGCCAGGCCAATGGCCTGGGGAAAAACCGTGGCCTTTCCAGCCCTGCCAACACCATGGAGCGCTTCGTTCCACCAATTGTATTCCGCGATTGCCAATCTTTTAATCGGCGGTGATTGGTGGAGCATTAAAGCTACTTTTTCCTCAAGGGTCAGCCGGGATAACAGGTCATTGATTCTGACGTCGATGGGTAATTCGGAATTTTTGAAGGGCAGGCTGTCTTCTGCCAAGCCCCAGGAAAAGGTAAACAATAATACGAATATAAAAAATAGAATTTTCATCACCTGATAATATACCACTCTGACAAATTTTTATTAAACCATTCGGCCTCCTGTGAAAATTATCTGTAAAAAGGTTGCTGTCCCATCTTGAATCCTGAGGGTGAATGGCGTAAACTGTAAATGATACATTTGAATTTGGAGGATTGGATGTCTACTAAAAAGAATTTAGCTGAAGCGTTTGCCGGTGAAAGCCAGGCCAACCGAAAATACCTTGCCTATGCCAAAAAGGCGGACGAAGAGGGTTACTCAGCAGTGGCCAAATTGTTCCGCGCCGCTGCTGCCGCTGAAACGGTTCATGCCCATACCCATTTGCGGGCCATGGGAGGAATCAAATCCACGGCCGAAAACCTTGAGGCTGCTGTTGATGGGGAAGGGTTTGAATTCCAGCAAATGTACCCTCCCTACCTGGAAGAGGCGCAAAACGAAGGGGACAAACCGGCGGAATTTTCTTTCAGGCATGCCCTGGCCGTGGAGGAGATCCATTATAACCTGTATGGCAAGGCTCTGGAAGCGATAAAAGCGGGCCAGGACCTGCCTCAGCGCAAGATTTTCGTGTGTGAGGTGTGTGGCAATACCGTGTATGATGAAGCACCGGGAAAATGCCCGGTATGCGGCGTTCCCCACCACAAATTCAGCGAAGTTACCTGAATTGATACTTAATTTATTATAAGCCAACCGGATATCCGGTAAGGTGGAAAAATATCATGACCAAAGCAAACAAGTGGATATGCTCGGTTTGCGGTTACGTTCACGAGGGATCCGCTCCCCCCGATTATTGCCCCATATGCGGAGCTACCAGTGATCTCTTCAATCCCCATGAGGAACCGCAAAAAACGGTTGGGCCTGAAAAAGTTACCCAGTGGCGATGTCTAAATTGTGAATACCTTCACCAGGGAGAGGGCCCTCCTGGTTATTGTCCGGTCTGCGGGGCCACAGCTGACCGCTTTGAATCTTTTTCCCAAACCCAGGCCTATGCAGCTCCCCAGGAGGAGAAACGGAATATAGTGGTGGTGGGCGGCGGTATTGCCGGTATTTCCGCTGCAGAAGCCATTCGCAGCACATCTCCCGGCTCAGATATAACATTGATCTCCAAAGAAGCGGATTTACCCTATTACCGTTTGAACCTGACCCGGTATCTGGCCGGAGAGCTGGGGGAGGAGCAGTTGCCGCTTTATCCACAGGATTGGTATAAACAACAGGATATCCAACTATTGTCCGGCGTAGAAACCGTGTCCATAAATCCTGATCAAAAGAAAATATCGTTAAAGGACGGCCAGTCCCTGCCGTACAGCCAGTTGATTCTAACCGTGGGATCACACCCCTTTGTTCCCCCCTGGCCCGGCACCAACAAGGAAAATGTTATTGTCCTGCGGAGCAAAGGTGATGCGGATTTTATCATGACTCAAACCAAAAATCCGCTGAACTGCGTGGTTATCGGCGGAGGGCTTTTGGGCCTGGACGCTGCGGGCGCTTGGGCC
>CBFDCH010000114.1:0-6885 GCA_965603235.1 uncultured bacterium
CCCCCGGGCCCAAGGCCCACCCGGGGGGGGGGGGGTGGGTTTTATTGGTTCAGCGTCAGTTGGTATAGGGGGCTTTGTCTTTTCAACTGGTGCAGGCGGAGGTGATTTCGGCTCAACGGGTGGCGGTGGCGGCGGTTTTACAGGTTTTGCCGGTTTAACGGGAGCTGGAGCCTGCGGTTGTTGAGCAGTTGGAACAGCCTTTTTTACCGGCGGTTCCGGTTCCGGATCCTTTAAAGGTAGTTCCGGTTCTGACAATATTTCCGGTGATTCTGGTATTGTTTTTTTTGGCGGGGGCGGTGGCTTAGGAGTAGCAGGTTTCTCGGGAGCAGGTGGTTCTGCGAGGGGTATATCCGGTTCAACCAATGGCAGTTCCGGCTCTTCAATGGAGAGTTCCGGTTCTTCCAGGGGTAATTCCGGTTCATCCATGAGCAGTGCCCCGTCATCCTCCAAAATATCTGTGGGGATTTCTTGGGGGATATCCTTAAGTATCTCTTGGGCTACTGATTCCGTGGCCATGGATGAACCCTTCTTAACCAACAAACTACATGACAGGAAAAAATATATGTTTTTTAGCAAAGAGAGGGGGTGGGCATTTTCAAATCCACTGATAACATTTTCAATCGATCTGCCCGTACTAAAACTGGACAAGAGTTCTTTCTGTGACTGAGAGAGTGCATATTTAGATGTTTTGTCCGGATCTATATTCTGTGCAAAAGGGGTTTGCCAGGATCCCACCGCCTGGTTGACATATTCTTCTTTAAGGTCGGGCAGGATGAGGTTGACGATAAACTCGGTGATATCAAGATCCAGGGTTGGGAAAGTTTCAGGTGGGTTTCCTTCTATAAATTCAAAGTTGCTTTCAGACCAGTACAGGGAGTTTATGAGTATCACTTTTAATTGTTTCTTGGTGAAATTGACCAGGTTTTCCAGAGTAATCAGTCCCTTTTCCAGCAGGAATTTGCCCATGGCCTCGGGTGATTCAATTTTTTCCTGAACTTTATCCAAAAGATTGCCGCTAACCACTCCCTGGGAAGTTAACATGTTTTCCAGCTTTTCGTCTTTGGCGGTTGAGGTGGCCCAGATTAATTTTCCACGGATAAAATAGAAAATTTTGACTTCGTCTTCCCGTTTTAAATTGAGAATTCCGGTGAGGGCATCTTCGTAGATACTTAAAAAAATGTTGAGTACAGCAGTTCCCGGTACTGAACCTTTATTGGCAAACATCCAATCCTCTTCTATCTATTTATATCAGTTATTTTATTTTTGTCAACTATTTTTACCATTATAGCAGCCTTTTTTGATAAAGCGGCTGCTTCTTTTCAGCAATGATCTTAGGCCGAAATTATAGGCCTGAGATATAAAAAATTACCTCTTGTGATGAAAAAATAATTGAAAAATCCCGACTTTTTAGCTACAATTTTTTCATGCCACAACGAAAAGAGCTATTATGAAAGAAGATTATTATAAGATTTTAAACATTGATCGGAACACATCCAAAGAGGAGATTAAAAAAGCATACAGAAAGCTGGCCATGAAGTATCATCCAGACAAAACTAAGGACGATAAAGTGGCGGAAGAAAAGTTCAAGCAGGTGAGCGAAGCCTATGCGGTATTGGGCAATGATGAGAAACGTAAACAATACGACACCTATGGAGCGGAAGGTTTTTCCAAACGGTTTTCTCAAGAAGATATTTTCAGGGATTTTGACCTGGGCAGTATTTTTAAGGAGTTTGGCATGGGTGGGGGCTTTTTCGGAGGCAATCTCTTTGGCAATTTATTTGGTAATCAAGGAGCTTTTTCACAGAGAAGAAGAGCACCCTCATCCCAGAATGCTGAAACCGATTTACATATCGGTTTGGAAGATGTGGTATCCGGAGCAAGGAAAAGGTTGTCGCTGCAGGTTGGGGATCGTCTTGAAACCCTGGATGTTACTATTCCTGCCGGTATTTCGACCGGGAAAAAGTTGAGGCTTCGGGGTAAAGGACCGTCTGATCCTTTTTCAGGACAGCGGGGCGATCTCTATTGTAAAATAGTTGTTGATCCCCATCCTCTTTTCTCCCGGAAAGGGAACGATTTATTACTTATTCAAACCGTTAAAATATCAAATATGGTGTTGGGCGGCAAAGTCGAGGTGAAAACAATAGATGGAAACACGATTGAATTAAAAATTCCCGCAAACACTAAAAATAATGCCACCCTGCGTATCAAGGGCAAGGGAATACCTGATATCGGGGGGAGTGCGGCTGGCAACTTGTTGGTACAACTCCAGGTGCATTTGCCTGTCAAACTATCAGAAAAACAGACAAAGTTATTTAAGGAGTTGGCCAAGACCGGATTGTGAGTTCCCCAAGCCAATTTAGCAGCAGCGCCAAACCGGCAATCAGTCCAGTGCCTCTTTAAATTCCTTTAATTTATCCTGAATTTTTTTCTGATTATCCGGTCCCATCCGCAGCAGGTGTTTCTGAACCGGTTTCAATTGTTCCAATTTGTTGTCCTTGAAGGCATAGGAGATTACCTTTTTTTCAAGTTGGATCATTCCGGATACCTGAGGGGTCTGTAACAATACCTCTATTGCAAGGTTAAAACGTGATTCAAAGGTTGTATCTGAATCGCCCAACTCCTGATAGGCCTTGTTAAAGGTGGGCCTTAACCTAAGATACAGGTTTATGCATTGTTGGGTGTTGAGTGAGGCAAAAGCATTGGCAAAAGGTTTATATCTTGTGTATCCCCGGCTGTTCATGAAGTATTCTTCTCCCCGCTTTAACACCTGAAATCCTTTAGCTGGTGTCAGGTCTTGCAAGTGGAATACCGGGGTGTCACCATCGGCAATATTGCTGATTATAGCAACAAATTTGCGGATCAAATCTTCGCTGACAAGGGTTTTGGCCACCAGGGGGTGAGTTGACAATTCGTTTACCAGCTGGCGCAGGGTAAAGTCGCTTTCATTCAATTCCAGGTCCAGGGGGGAGAGGTCAGGGAAAGGCGATTCTTCCATTTTTTCTTCGGTTTTGGGTAATTCCTTGATCTCACTTTTTTCCGGTATTGAATCTGTTGCTGGCAGGGGTGACTCTTTGGGGGCAAAGAATAAAAAATATCCGGCTACCAAGGCCACAATAATTGTTGCCGCAATGGCAGCCCAAGTCACTTTTTTATAACTTTCCATGGATACTCCTTTGTTCTCTTTTGCCTATTTTAGCTGTCAAACCAATTAAAATCAACCGTCCGGCCCACATTTATTTCGGATACTGGTATGAGGAAACTTATAAGTGCAGAATGGTGAACATAAGGCTGTGGGTCAATTGCGCCATATTGGCTAAATTAAGCGTATCCATGGTATCAGCGGGTTTGTGGTAGCGGGGGTTGAGTGCTACATAGCCATTGCTGATAAGCAGAGCCGGATAGTCATGGTCCCAGTAATTAAGATGATCGGAAAAATCGATGGTGGGAGTATGGCGGGGGACTGCTGCATATACAAATTTTAGAGTGCTTCCTTTTTCCATCAATTTCCAGGTCTTTTTTATCAATTTTCGATTGGAGTCCAAACCCACAATAGTGCTGGTATTGGCTGGTGATTTGACCGGGGGGGATAGAGGAATGTTTGCATTGAGTGATCGACTTTCCTTTTCGGCGAACCAGCCGATCATGTCAACGCTAATCATTAACTTTACCTTAATTTTATTTTTGGCCAGGCTGCTGGCGTGTACGGCGCTTCCCATATTGGGAGTGCGGAACCAGGGGGGTTCCTCGAGGGCAAAGGCTACCAGTTCAACGCTGTGTCTCAGTTTTATCTGATTTTTTTTTAAGAGAGAAGCCAGTTCCACAATAATTGCTACGCCGCTGGCGTTGTCGTCCGCACCCGGTTGATTACCGCATACGTCATAATGGGCGCCGACAACGATCCTCTTGTTCTTCGCAGAACCGAATAGAATACTTACATTTCTATAGGTTTTACCATTCACAACAAACGATTGTTCTGTCACCTGCTTGCCGGAAATGAGGAATTGTTGTTGGATGTAGCGGGCAGCCCTGGTCAATGACCCGGCATTCGGGTAGGTCCTGGCCGGTGCTAACGAGGTGAGGAATTTAACGTGATGCTTCAGTTTGTTTTGCAGGTTGGCATGGCCCTCTTCTTTTTGCTCCACCTGGCTGTTAGCAAGGTGGCAGATGAGGAGCAGAGGGATTAAGAAAACAATTTTGCAGCTGCAGGTTAATCTCTTCATGATATTCTCCTGAAGAGATTAATTTTAACATGTTTGACCTATTGAAATAAGTCCCCCTTTTTTTTACAATTTTTGTATGAACATTAAGGAGCTGGCAACCCATCCTGCCAGATTGTTAAAATCAATAGCCTTAAAAGCTGTTGAGGCACAGATGCCGAATGTTTTGATTAAACAAAATCTGTGCCTGCAAGGGGAGACTTTAATTGTAAATACCGACTCTTTTAACCTCAGCTCATTTCATCGGATACATGTGCTGGCAGCCGGCAAAGGTGTTATTGCTATGTATGAGGGATTAAAAACCATGCTCGGGGAGATGATTGCAGGCGGAGTGGTTGTTTCAGCGGTTGACCAGAGTTTTGGCAATGGCAACATTTTATTTTGTAAAGGATCTCATCCCATTCCTGATGAGGCGAGTTTGCAGGCTGGAAATCAAATCCTCAACTATGTGGACGAATCTATTGGTGCAGACGATCTGGTTCTCTTCTTACTGACCGGCGGGGCGTCTGCCATGATGGTTCAGCCCCTGCCGGGATTATCCCTTAACGACATTGCCCTTCTCAATCGACTCCTGATAAAATCAGGGGCAAATATCAGGGAAATCAATTGTATTCGTAAACATATCTCTGCCTTAAAAGGGGGCAGACTGGCTGAAAAGATTTATCCGGCTTCAATACTAACCTTGATTATATCTGATATTGTGGGTTCACCGTTAGAAGACATCGGTTCCGGGCCCACTATTGGTGATTCCTCTACCTTTGAGCAATCATTGCACATTTTAAACAAATATGATTTACACTCCCAGCTGACGCCCCCGCTGAAACAATTTTTTCAGGCTGGAAAGGAGAAGCAGGCGGCTGAGACACCCGAACCGGAGCACCCCAAGTTTGCAGAAAACAAATCTTTCGTCCTGGGAGACATCAGTTCGCTATTGCATTCTGTTCAGACCATAGCTCAAGATCTGGGCCTTGCTGTACAAATCATCACAGATTCTGACCAGGGCGACATCAGTGATGTGGTTAAATATTATGTTCAGCATATAAAGAAGAATAGTGACTCCATCTCTGGATCGGCCAGACCGTTATTGCTTGTCGGCGGGGGGGAAGTGACGGTGAAGGTTAAGGGTAAAGGGCTGGGAGGACGCAACCAGCAATTCATACTGCAAGTGCTGCAGGAGCTGGCTGATTTTAATCGCCCCTTTTGTGCCATGAGTTTTGGCTCGGATGGCATTGATGGCCCCACCGATGCGGCAGGCGCCTGGATTGATCACACCACACATGCCAAAGCGTTAACAATGAATATCTCAATAAAGGATTATTTGGACAACAACGATTCTTATCACTTTTTTGCCCAACTCGACCAACTGCTAAAAACCGGTCCCACCGGCACCAATGTCATGGACCTCAGGATGTTTTACCTCCCCGGCCAATAGTACCATTCACTTCTGAATTTATATTTTCACTGCACAGCGATGTTGTCTTTTTACGGTTTTGAGGGGCGAAAATACTTGTCCTCTTCAAATCTTGTCAACATGTAGACAAAAAATCCTAACATTATAGTGCCAAATAGAGCTTGCATTCCTAAAATAAAGGCACTTGCCGAAATTAAACCGATGGCATTTATAACAAATAGGATCCGTGCCCAGTTCTTACCCTGAAGCATAAATGAACCGGATGTAATGTTAATGCATGAGATGATAACCAGAAGGAAAAAGGGGACGGCAGGTCCAGTTGTCACAGAGGATGACGGCTTCATTTTTATAATGACAGCAAGTATTAGTGTAATAGAACTGAAGGTTATCAATATCCAGGATATTACACTTACCGATGTGGGCCGTTTGGGTTTTATTGCTGCCTCGATCGGTTCAGTTTCCGATGTTGATGGTTGAGCTAATATTTCTTCTGAACTAAGTGGTTTGACAATCGCATTGGGCTGGAGCCTGAAATCTGATTTAAAACCATTTAAAGTGGTTTCTCCTTTGTAATTCATATCCCAGGTTCCTGGCAGCAGGGCATCCAAAAGGTGCTTGAAGGCCCAGGCTGAAAATTGGTTAAAGTTGTCCAGGTCTGTTGCGTCGAAAACAAATCCTACCACTGCACTGTGCGCATCATCATCAAATCCGGAAATTAGTCCGGAAATTGAAGCCAGATAATCAGAGGGATTCTTGTTTGCTTTCTCCGTTGCCAGTCTTAACTGAAGGTTGTATATCCCCCGTTGTACGACTATTTCCAGCAATGGTCGGGCGATTCCCGGTTTTGTCTCCCTGTATACAACATATTTCATTTCATACTCTCACCATACTTTCTATTTAGTTTTGTTGAGTTCTACAAGAAAAGTAACTAGCTCCTGCAAATTAAAGTTTATGTTCGCACCAAGTGCTATTTTATCTGATTTAAGTGTCATTCTTCCGTAAATAAATTCCATTAAAATTTTACGCTCAAATATATAATATTCTCTGATTTTTTCTTTTAGAATGATGATTTCCCGGCCTTTTTTATCAAAATATTTAAGGTTCAAATTTTCTTTATTGCCCGAAACACTGATTCTTATGGGAAAACTGAGTGATTTGCCATTATATTTGAAACCATAGCTCCCGGTCCATTCTCCTATTAAAAGCTCTGCCATTGTACCACTGCTACCGCGATCCAACAAGTTATTAATAGAAGTG
>CBFDCH010000115.1:0-6868 GCA_965603235.1 uncultured bacterium
GCGTCAGCGTTGAACTCCACATAGTTGGTAGAGTCCAGGTTCTTGATCATGATGGCAAAGCCATGTCAAAATCTATAGGAAATGTAATTGAGCCCCAGAGCATCATCAAGGAGAAGGGAGCTGAAATCCTGCGACTCTGGGTTGCCATGGTCAACTACCGTGAAGATGTTAGGCTGGGAAAGGAAATTTTAGCAAGGATTACAGAAAGTTACAGAAAAATCCGAAACACGTGGAAATTTATGCTTGGTGTTCTGGCAGATTTTAATCCAGCCGAAAACAGCGTTCAGGACCGGGAGTTACGCGAGGTGGATTTGTACATCCTGTCCCGTTTGCAGGATGTGAAAAAGAAGGTATATCAGGCATACAAAGATTATGAATATCACACAATCTACCATACGGTTTTTAATTTTTTCACCACTGATTTGAGTGCCTTTTATCTACACTTCATGAAGGATCCTCTCTATTGTGATAAGAAGAACTCCTTAAAACGCCGGGCCACTCAGACTACTATTTTTAAACTACTCCGAGAAACCCTCTTACTTACTGCTCCAATTCTCTCTTTTACCTCTGAGGAAGCCTGGCTGCATCTGCCACAGTTTTCCGGTAAACAAGATTCAATCCACCTCCACCTATTTCCCGAAATTGAAGAAAAATACATCGAACAGGTCGATCAACTCAAATGGGAACAATTGATCACTCTCAAGGAAAAAATATTCAAATACATTGAGGATGCCAGGGCCGACAAAAAGATTATCGGTGACACACTCGAAGCAGACATTTATATGGAGCTTCCCGAGGAACCATATCAACTCCTCATGAAAAATCTTGAGCTTTTTAAGGAAACAATGGGTGTGGCCAACATTCATGTCACCCAGTCTGTGGAAGACAAAATCGAGGTAAAAAAAATAGTTGGCAGCAAATGCCCACGCTGCTGGAACTGGTTCAATGAGCTTCAAGCCGATCTCTGTCCACGTTGCCAGGAAGTTATCAGGGAGATGTAATTTGGCACTTGATGGTAAAAAAAAATATTTGATGATTTCCATGCTGATCATCATTGTTGACCAGATTAGCAAATATTTAATAAAAACAACCTTGAACCCCTTTAAGAGCATAGATGTTATCGATGGTTTTTTCCGATTGATTTATACTGAAAATGCCGGTGCTGTATGGGGTCTTCTTGCTAACAAAAGGGGGACCATTATTCCCACGCTGATCAGCATTTTTGCTATTGGCGCCCTGATATTCATAGCTTATCAATTTCTAAAAATAAAAAAATCCACCCCCTGGGAGTTTCTTTCGCTGGCTTTTATAATGGGTGGTGCTCTGGGAAATATCATAGATCGAATCTTACAGGGTTATGTTGTTGATTTCCTATATTTCTATATCAAGGATCTTAGCTGGCCTGCTTTTAATGTGGCTGATATGTTCATCAGTATAGGCCTGGTGATTCTAACAATACTGATCCTATTGGGCAAAAGTGTCTTAGCAAAGGATAAATAGGGGTCTCATGCATCCAATATTAATTAAAATACCAATTATTAACCTGACCATACACACCTATGGATTTCTTTTGGCAACCGGATTTGTGATTGCCATTATCTATTGTATGCGTATGGGTAAAAAGGAAAATATCGATAGTAAAGTCATGATCGACCTGATCTTCTGGAGTATAGTGGTTGGGCTTATCGGATCCAAACTTTTTCTTCTGGTAACCGAATTAAAAATCTACCTTCAGGATCCCAAGAAACTGCTGCTTCTCATCCGGTCAGCCGGTACCTTTTACGGAGGTCTGATTTTTGGCTTCCTTTTTGCCATGTGGTTTATTAAGAAGAAAAAATTGCCTTTTGGTAAACTGGCGGATATTCTTGGCCCTGCGGTGGCGCTGGCCCATTTTTTTGGCAGACTGGGCTGTTTTAGCGCTGGCTGCTGCTGGGGCAGAGCCTGCTCCCAATTTCCCGGTGTTGTATTCTCCAACAAAGATCTTCAAACCGGAGTGCCAACCGGAACACTCCTCTATCCCACCCAGCTGATTGAAGCTATCTTAAACCTATTGAATTTTTTTGTTTTGTTTTTGTTATATAAAAAACGTAAATTTGCAGGTCAAATTTTTATCATCTATATTTTCAATTATTCCCTTATCCGCTTCTCGATCGAATACTTCCGTGGTGACCTGGACCGGGGCTACATTTTCGGCGCTGTCACCCATCCCTTTACCAGCTTATCTGTTCCTCAATTGATCAGCGTTATCGGAATTATTCTGGCGCTCATTATTTACAGAATCGCCAGCAAAAAACAACCAAAGGGGTAAACTCAGCTATTGTCTGATAAAAAAGTCATTCTGGCAGCAACAGATTCCTACTCCCGCCTTGACCTGTTTATTCGGGAATCGCTCAATGAAATGTCCCGCTCTCAGATAGGCAAGTTGATTAAAAGTGGGCAGGTTACTTTAAACAGCAGTGTGATTGTTAAAAAAAACCAAAACATTTCTCCCGGGGATCGTATCGAAATCACAATTCCCCAGCAAGAGAAGGAAATATATCGTCCCTCCACTACCCTGGATAAATTGTATGAGGATGATCATATTATAATCATAAACAAACCAACGGGTTTCTCTGTCCAGCCCGGTGCCGGTGAAAAAACAGAAACCATTCTGGATTTGCTGCTGTTTGAATATCCCGACTTAAAAAACATACCGGATACTGACCGTCCTGGCATTGTGCACAGACTTGACAAAGAGACTTCCGGGGTCCTCATTATAGCCAAAACTCTCCAAGCTCAAAAACGTTTGCAAAAGGCTTTCAAGCGCAGGGAGGTTAAAAAAACCTATCAGGCGCTTGTCAAGGGAAAAATTCGCTTTCGCATCGGCACCATAAACAAATCCTTGATGCGCAATCCAAGGCACCGTACTAAATTTATGGTGGATCAAACTCTTGTTAATCAGCAGGCAAGGGAAGCTATCACCCAGTATCGGGTGGTTTCATCCACCAGCCAATATTCCTGGTTAAAGATCTTTCCAAAAACGGGCAGAACCCACCAAATTCGGGTTCATATGGCGGGTATTGGTCATCCTGTCCTGGGAGACCGCCTCTATGGCGACATCCACAGCTTTGAGCGTCTGGCTCTTCATGCCTATGGCATTGAATTTCAACATCCTGTTTCCGGCCTAACCATTTGTTGCTCCACTCCTCTGCCCCGCCCGTTTACCCGGTTTATTGTTAAACATTTTTTTTTGAAGCCAAACACCAGCCATTCGTAGTCTATGTATCATTGAAACAAGCGAAAAATTAAGGTATAATTGGTACATTATGAAAGGAATAATAATGGTGCTAGCCATTTGTATGATAACCACTTTTCCCTCCTGTAAAAAGGAGTCTCCTCAGCAAAAAGTAAATCAGCAGAAAACTGATGAAAAAAAACTTGCCGAGCAAATCAATAAGAGTATCGTTCTCACCATTAATAAGACCTCCTTCACCAACCAGGCGGTAAAAGACTATATAAAAACTCACTATAATACATCCTCAGATATAAAACCTACCGATGCATTGAAATCCCGCTTTTTCGATGCCTTTATCGATAATAGAATCCTGCTCACAGCCGCGGAACTAGAAGGAATTACTATTAGCAATGATGAAGTAAACGAATATCTATCGGAGCATAATATCCCGCAAGAGAAATTCCAAAAAGAACTAATCCTTGAAAATATTAAGATAAAAAAATTTCTATACGTCATGATTTACCAAAAAATAGATGTTACCCGTTCAGAAATACGTAACTATTACACTAAAAATCCTGATAATTTTCGTAAACGCGCTGAAATAAAACTATATCAAATTCTTTTAAAAAATAAGGAAAAAGCCACTGAAATCAGCGGCATTTTAAAAAATTCTCCGCGCAGGTTTGCTGAAATCGCCAAAAAGGAATCAATTTCCCCTGAAGCAAAAAATAGTGGCTTTATGGGGTTTTTTGAAAAGGGTATCCTGCCTCGGGAATTGGAGGATGTGGTATTCTCGCTTGACATAAATGCCATCAGTCCAGTAGTCGACTCCCCGCATGGTTTCCATATATTTAAAGTGACTCAAAAAAAGAGGGGAAGGCAGCAATTTCTTTCAAAAGTTCAGGATCAAATAAAAAACAAGCTGCTCGCTCAAAAAATGGATCAGGCATCCCTGGACTTTTTAAGGCTGTTAAAACAACGTTTCACACCTAACATAAATTATAATGGATTGTTCTTCAAATATAAGCCAAATCAAGGAGTTTGATAATATGAAAAGGATACACAGCTATTTGCTAATATTTCTTACATTTTTTTGTTTAAATCAAATTTTTGCCAAAGATGTGATTGAATCTATTTATGCAGTGGTTAACGGAGAGATCATCACCCTGACTGAGATCAGAAATGCGGAGCAATCCATAATCATGCAACTTCAAAAAAAATACAACGGTGAAGAATTAAAAAGTGAAATAAAGAAAATGAAAGCAAATCTGCTGACAACCCTTATCGATCAGAAAGTGATACTCTCAAAGGCCAAGGAAAAAGAGTATGATGTGGACAAAGAAGTTCAAATGTTTATAACTGACATCAAGAAGCAGAATAACCTTAAAAGTGATGAAGAGTTGAAAGCCGCCCTGCGGCAACAAGGATTGACCTATGAGGAATTTCTTCACCAGCACAAAATGCAACGGCTAAAATGGCGGTTGATCATGGAAGAGGTGGGATCGAAATTAAAAGCGGGTAATGCCGAAATAATGGAATACTATAAAAAATACCCCGAAAAGTATACCAAACCAATGAAACTGGAGCTGAACTGCCTCTTTCTCAACAAGGAAAATTACCTGGACCCAAGTTATCTCAAAAATAAAATTGATGAAATTAATGGTGAAATTAAAGCGGATAATTTTAAAGAAATCGCTCAAAAACATTCTGAATTGTCCAATCCGGAGAACAACATCTATCTTGGCGAGTATAAAAAAGGGGATTTAAACGATAAAATTGAGAGCGCAGCCTCACAATTACAACCAGGAGCACACTCCTCCTGGATCGAGACCGACAATGGTTGGTACATTGTACAATTAATAAAACGGACTGAACCGCAATTGGTTCCTTATAAAGAGGTACGGGAAGCGATTCAGCAGGCTATTTTATCGGAAAAACAAGAAATTGCTCTTAAAAAATATATTGAACGACTGAAAAAACAATCACA
This sequence comes from uncultured bacterium, assembly GCA_965603235.1. GTDB lineage: Bacteria > Acidobacteriota > Aminicenantia > UBA2199 > UBA2199 > CBFDCH01. The sequence goes on from CBFDCH010000115.1 coordinate 5,202, forward strand.
TATCCAAATTTATAAAAAATACGAATAAATTATATATGGATAAAAATTCCAGCACACAAACGGGTTTTGTTCATATTTGAAAAATTTTGCAGGCGAATATCTCCCCTGAGGGAAAACAGATCATTCAGATAAAAATGGATGCCTCCACCGATAAATGTAAACCATCTGTACTCACTAAAAGCAAAATTAAAGGTTTTGTATTCACAACCGACACCAAGAATTGCATATGGGACGAGACGGGCCAATTTTGGCCTGAACTTAACTCCTGCTGTCAGGGCCTGGTAAGCATAATCCTGCATTTTATATAGTTCGACTTCCAGTTTAAGCATAGGCAGCATGAATCCGCCGCCGCCAGAGAATCCATAGGCCAGGCTTGAGGGTTTATTGTTTATTGTTCCCAGCTGCACACCGAACTCAAAGGGAAAGATAAATGTGAAGGGAATCAGAAGTAGAATAATGACGGCCAGATATCTCTTTAAAATTGTCATTGACTTTTAACTTTCCTGACTTCTTGCATCAGGGGTCTGCCATAGTAGTCAATGAAAATATCTTTGATTTCATCGCGGATATACAGGGAGTATCTTTTTTGAAAGATAGGCAGAATAAAACCCTCTTTTATGACAGTCTCAATTATTTTTGAGACATGATTCAGCAATAATTCCTGGTTTTTTAATAATTTAACCTCATTTAATTGGTTTAATAATCCCAGATATGTCTCATTAAAACGGGTAAAACTCATCTCCTGCACAATTTTTTTTATCTTTTCATCAATCGGAGATAACCGGTTAAACACCTTTTCCAACAATAAAAAACGGATCGATGTATCCTGTTGAATAAAAGTACCCAACTGGTCGTTATTAATAAATATTGTTTCCAGGTGAACCCTTCTGGACTTCAGAAATTCATCAAATTTCTTCATCAACTCTTTTAGTGATGATTGAACGTACAATTTTATTTTTGAATAACGCAATATTGAACCTACTTTAGCTTTGGAAAATTTTCTGATATTAATGGTTATGGGTGATTCTTCATCCGACGTAAATGAATTTAGGTCTACAGCCTCTGAGGTTTTAAAGAAATCCTTCAAAAGAAAATAAAGTGCAATTCTTGTGTTCTGCCCGATAGTTCCCCTGGGAAAACATAGGTAGGCATTTTGATATACACCTGCAGTATTACTCCTATACCTCTCAATCGTCTGTTTCGGTTTAGACAAAAAGAGATCCGGATAGTAGAAATCGTAAAACACAACCTTAACTGAATCGAGGTAAGTTCTTCCTCCAGGATAGAATTTGTTGGGTTTTAAAAAGATATATTTCCCTTTTTCCCATTCATGCGGCACAAAAATGCCGGAAAATACCTGGTCCTTCTCAACCCGTAATATTAATTCAGGTGTGGTTAACAACCTTAAAATGTCTGGATTGTCAAATATGAGTTGAATAGTAATTTCGTTTTGATGGGTCTTTATATCTTTTATAAATCTGGCAATTTTTTTTGCAGAGGCGAGGTTCATGCTAAGAAATACACGTATACTAATTTTAATATTATTGGCGGTCACAGGATCTCCATTGGAGAAACTGAGGTTGTCTTTTAAAATTAATATAAGAGATTTTTGCGATTTGTCATAGCGGAAAGATGAGAAGAGATGAGAATATACATCTCCGGTGCTG